>NZ_DKJH01000050.1:34596-34880 GCF_002454655.1 Methylophilus sp. UBA6697 | reverse complement strand
ATAATGACCAGCCTGTCAGGCTTTCAAGGATAATTTCGCATCATCAAGCGGTTTTAAATTACAAATTAGTTACAATTCAGCGCAATCTATACATTCAACCTTATCAGGAAATCAGGCATGCAAGATCAACAACTAAACGATTGGCGTACTCATGCGCTCACATTAGAGTCGGAAGTTAACAAAGTCGTCGTCGGTCAGGAAAATCCAGTACGCCTGATCACCACTGCCGTATTTGCACGCGGCCATGTGTTGCTTGAAGGCGATGTCGGCGTGGGTAAAACCAC
>NZ_DKJH01000050.1:0-34534 GCF_002454655.1 Methylophilus sp. UBA6697 | reverse complement strand
GTCGGCGTGGGTAAAACCACTTTGCTGCGCGCCTTTACGCGCGGCATTGGCGGCGGTTACCAGCGGATTGAAGGTACGATTGACCTGATGCCGAATGACCTGGTGTATCACACCTATCTGGGTGAAGATGGCAAACCACATGTGAGCCCTGGCCCGTTGCTGATGTCTGGCCAGGATTTATCGATTTTCTTTTTTAACGAAATCAACCGTGCCCGGCCGCAGGTGCACTCACTGATGTTGCGCGTGATGGCTGAGCGTACGCTGACCGCCTTTAATAAAGAACACTACTTCCCGCACATGCTGGTATTCGCTGACCGCAACCAGGTCGANNGACCGTTTCATGATGGAAATTCCGATTGTGGTGCCGCCTGCGCATGACATTATGGAATCATTGATTTTTGATACGCGCTTTCATGATGTGGACCAGTTGATTTCCAATGTGCCCGCCGATGTCCTCAAATTTGACCAATTGAATAGCTTTGCCAAGGTCATCCAGGAAAACATCCAGGCTAGCCCTGCCCTGCGTAAATATGCGCTGGACTTGTGGCTGGCGACTAAAGACCCGGTGGCTTACGGCGTCAAAGTATCCAATGTCGATATGAAACGCCTGGTATTGAGTGGCGCCAGCCCGCGTGGGATGGGCATGTTGCTGCGCGCCGCCCGCGTCAACGCCTGGCTCAATAATCGCCAGGCCGTGGTGCCAGAAGACATTCACGCCGTGTTCCACGAAACAATCGCACACCGCCTGGTATTTAGCCCGGTCTACGAAATGCGTCGTACCGAAATCGCACGCGAATTGCTGACTGGCATTACCAATGCCGTCGCAGCGCCTTAAGTTTTTGTTGCTGGAACGTTATGGAAACCATTAAGGAATTCAGCTACCACATTGGCTGGCGTTCCCGCTCGCGTCGTCCAGGCCGCCATAAAAGCAATCAGCGCGGCATGGGCATGGAGTTTCGTGGTCACACCACGTTGCTGTCATACCCGGACCCGCGCCGGATCGATATTCGCCAGACCATCCGTGACCCGATGGAACAGGTCTATGTGCGTATTTTCAACCAGAAAAGTGCCACGCCGGTGTTTGTGATGTGCGATATGTCAGGCTCTATGCAATATGGTACACCGCACACAAAGTTGGTCACCGCCGCCCATATCACGCGTTCGGTGGCACAATCCGCCAGCCGCAATACGGATCCGGTTGGATTTATCGGCTTTGATGATGATGTACATGACGAATGGCTGAGCACGCTCTCGTTGCGTCCTCACACCATGTTCGACCTGGCGGACCGCCTGGAAAACCATCTGCCGAATGAAGTCGGTGCCGGCGCCTTGCTTGAAAGCGTGCGCCTGCTGCCACGCGAACGAGCGTTGATCTTCCTGGTATCCGACTTTCATATGCCACTGGAGCAACTGGAAGAGGCGCTATTACTGATGCTGCGCCACCATATTGTGCCTGTCATTCTGTGGAATAGCACTGAATACAAACAGTTGCCGGAATTTGGCATTACCAGTATCAACGACCCGGAAACCGGCGAGCGACGCACCTTGTTTCTACGTGCTTCCTATCGTGAACGCATCCTGGAAGCATTTGCTGCGAGACGCCGGGCGATTGAAGATATTTTTATGAGATTTGATATGCAGCCATTTTTTGTGGAAGACACGTTTGATGCAGACCTGCTCACCGATTACTTCCACCAATATGTGCCTGCCTAAGGAAAGCGACCGATGAAAGCGCGCAACCATTTATTGTCATTATTTCTCGCATCGACCTTGCTCTGCACTAGCTTGAGCACCTCCGCCGATGTAGTTCTGCCTTCGGTAGACAGCAAGTTTGTCAGCGTTAAAGAAATCAACCCCAGCCGCGATGCTGGTTATGTGGTGGGCGACAAGCTGCAACGCACCATGATACTGACCGTCAAACAGCCTTATGACCTGATCAAGGAATCGTTGCCTATCGTTGGTTATGAGCACAGATACCGCGGCCAGGTATCGGGCATTGAGTTAACCGCGATTGACGTCAAAGAGCGGCATGAAAGCAAGCAATCCGTGTATACCATCCACCTTGAATACCAGGTGTTTAAAAGCGGCCGCGTCGCCAAACCCGCCATTTTAAGAGGCGAGATTGTCAAACTGCGCCAGCAAGGCAGCAAAGACATCAAACAATTCCGCATGCCGTCGTTTAACTTCCGCACCTCACCGCTTTCGGTGTATGGCGAAGTGAACCTCAAAAATGAAATGAGCCCCTATGTCGCACCGCTCAAACTGCACGCAGACAAAGAGCAATTAGCCCTGAAAATCGCCGCAGGCGTGTTGGCGGCCAGCCTATTGGCTTTGCTATATATATTGGGTGCACGCACATGGTTGCCGTATATGGGAGGTGCTTTTGCCAAGGCTTACCGCAAAATCGGCAAGCTGCCTGAAGATGCGCAAGGTTTACAGCAGGCCATTTCAACCGTGCATGAAGCCCTGCATCAAGTGGCAGGCCATAGCGTGTTTGGTAATGGCGTTGAGCGACTGCTGCAAGAAAAACCGGCTTTCGCCGTCGCTAAACCAGAGATCGAACGCTTTTTTGCTTTGTCGCGCCAGGTGTTTTTCGATGCCAAAACGCCGCTGGACTTAGGCATGCCACCCAAACAATGGCTGAAAAAATTCTGTCGCCACATGCGTGACTGCGAGCGCGGCTTACGCCCAGAGGTGCAAACATAATGGCATTCACACATCCCTGGCTGTTATGGGCGCTGCCATTGGCGCTGCTGCCGCTATTGCTGGAGCGTGCGCACAGCAAGCATTATTCGTGGATAGGTTTGTTGCCACCGGATCCGCTGTCCAGCATGATCGGTTTTTTGCTCAAAGTGCTTGCGGTGCTCAGCATCGTCTTTATCATTTTGGGCCTGGCCGGACCACATAGCCTGGAACAGCAAATAGAGCGTACCGGTATCGGTGCACAGATCGGCCTGGTACTGGACCGCAGCGCCAGTATGGACGATCCGTTTGCGGGCGACAAAGATGGCCATGTCGGCGAAACCAAGTCTGTGGCCGCGGCGCGTATCATGACCCAGTTTTTACAACACCGGAACAACGACATGATGGGGCTGATTACATTCAGCAACTCAGCCATGTACGTGTTGCCATTGACAGAAAACAAAGAAGCCATGCTATCCGCCATTCAGGCCACAGCGGGCAACTCCCTGTTTCAAACCAATATTGGTGGCGGCCTAACCAGCGCGGTTGAATTATTTAAAGATGTGCCGGATTCCGGCTCACGTGTGATTATCCTGATTTCGGATGGTGCCGGCCGTGTCAGCGATATGGTGCAGCAAAAACTGCGTGACTGGCTGCAACGCTACAACATCGGCCTGTACTGGATTGTGCTGCGCCAGCCTGGCGGCGTCACCATCTTTGACCCCAAATACGCCGAAAGTAGCTACGCCGGCCCTATGCCGAGTGAAGTGTTGCTGTATCAGTTTTTTCAGACGTTGCGCACCCCGTTTAGTGCTTATGAAGCGGCGGATCCAAAATCACTCGAAGCCGCCATTGCCGACATTAACAGCAAAGAGAAAAAACCGATTCAATACCTGGAAAAGATCCCTGGCCATGATTACACCAATGTGTGTTACTGGATTGCATTTGTCATGATTGCCTTCCTGCTGGCTGTTAAATATCTGGAGATACACACATGGCGCTCAGCGTAAATAAACTGGTAACCGGCCTGCTGGTTGTGGCAGTCGCATCTCTCGCCACTATGGCTTATAGCTGGCAACGCATACAGCAGGTAGAAGCCTTTAATGAAGCAGTGACATCCGCCAAAAGCCCACAAACCGACCAACAAAGTTTTGAGGCAAAATTTGCCGTGGCCTATTGGCTGGGCAAAAACGAGCGCTACAAAGAGTCTACCTTGCTGTTTACCAAGCTGATAGACCAGGCCAATGCCAGCCAGCGCGCGGCCATTTTGCACAATGTAGGCAATATGTTCTTTTTGCGCGCGATCCAGCTGACGGGCGGTAACGACAACAGCACGCGTGACGAACTCGAGTACCTGCTGTCGCAAGCGGCTACCTCTTACAAAACGGCCCTCAAGGCAGATAACAGCAATTGGGGAACGCGCCGTAACTTTGATCGCGTACTGGGCCTGCTACCTGAAAAACCAACACCGGGCGTCGGCGAATCAGACAACCCGGGGCTGATCATGGGCAATATCCCTAACGGCTTGCCATAACAAGTGTGTGTAATACGTGAATCATTTGACTGAATATTATTGACTGGCACTCCATGAATATCTGGCTAAGACACTTTATCAAGCACCGTGACACCGCCCTGCTCGGACTGGCCCTGCTATGCTTGCTGGGCGCCATTCTGCGGCCCAGTATCCCGTTCAAGCATAATATCTACGCTTACTTTTTGATCGCAGATATTTCGCAAAGCATGAATGCTGAAGACATGACACTCAACGGCAAAAAGGTCACGCGCATGGCCTATATGCAGAATATGATGCATGAAGTCGTCGCCTCCCTGCCCTGTGGCACCAAAGTCAGTATCGGCATGTTCGCCGGCAACTCGGTAGCCGCCATGTACTCACCGATTGAGGTATGCAGTAACTTTGCCGCCATTCAGGATACGATTGCACACCTGGACTGGCGTATGGCCTGGTCGGGCAATAGCCGCGTACGCGAGAGCCTGTTTGTGACGGCCAAAGTGGTACGCGCCATGCCTGAGCCCGCGCAAGTGCTGTATTTTACTGACGGCGAAGAAGCGCCCAAATTGCACGCGTTTAACACCAAAAACCTGGAAGAGTTTCAGGGCGGTGATGAATGGTTGTTTGTCGGCATTGGCTCAGAAGAAGGCGTGGCCATCCCCAAACTCAGCCCTGAGAATCAGGTGATTGGTTACTGGTCTAACGAGAGCTTTGCCATGCAGCCCGGCATTGCCCAGATTTCAGAAAGCACCTTGGGCGTGCGCGATGACAATATTGCCTATGGGGATAACGACAGGTTCATTTCGAAATTGTCGACAGAATACCTGGAAAGCCTGACCAAAGAGATTGGGGCAAAATATATTAAAGGCGACAGCACATACAACGTGTTACAAGCCATGAAGGCGCAGAAACCTGCCCGTCACGATATTGCCCCGCTACCGCTCAGCTGGCTGTTTGCCATCTTGGCGGGCCTGTGTGTATTGGGCACTTATGCCAGTCGCCACCCATGGCGTCAAATCAAACAGAACCTGCATCTATATCGTAACCAGATCCGCTCAAAATTCTCGGTACGCGCAGAATCTGTGGCGCACGACAATCACTTTCAATAAACACCTTCAATCAATACGGCGCTTACTCGCGTATCCCCCACTTTAACCAGACACGTAAGGCCTGCAGAGCTTGCGTGTCTGCCTGATCGGGCAGGATTAACAAACGTTTAGGCCTAAGCAAGCGCGTCATCAGCGCTGAAGGTGTTTTAACCAAGGTAAGCTCGTTTTCTTGTGGCACTAAGGCCGTGAGATGTAAAACGATACAAGCCGGATGTACTACCGAGTCAGGCAACACGGCAAACGACCAGGTCTGGCCGCGCTTATCCGTCAAAGTCATCTGTCCAAACACATCGACTCTTAATGACTGCACGCTCCATGGCCAACGCGTGGCGGGTAATTGTGTCCATTGCCAAACACATACCAATATATAGGCCAATACAGCCAGCGCAGCCCATCGCAAAGGCAGGCTATATATAAGGCTAAACACCACCAGCATTGAAAAAAGCCATCCCCACCCCCATAAAAACTTAGAGGGTCTGAGGCGTAGACCGATTTCACTTGATAGAATAGCTTTTTTCATCGTAATCATACGGGCAGCCCATACAAGCTTGTCCTGCCCCGGAAGGAACCCCTTTTTATGTCCAGCCCAGCAAACGCCTGGCAATCTTTTTTGACCTCACAAGGCGCGCAATTCAATGCACTGGGTGAAGCCACATTCCCAGCCACGGCAGCCAATGCACAATTGTTTGACCTTTCCAGCCATGGGCTGATTGCCATCAGTGGCGCAGACAGTCAGACCTTTTTGCAAGGGCAAGTGACTAACGATATTAAACTGCTCGCCCAAGGCGCGCAATTCAATGGTTACTGCACGCCTAAAGGCCGTTTACTGGCACTGTTCTTCAGTTTCACGATAGATGACGTCATTTACCTGCAATGCCCGCGTGACTTGATCCCTGATTTGGTCAAACGCTTGCGCATGTACGTGCTGCGTAGCAAAGTGCTGGTGGAAGATGCCAGTGAGCGACGCGTGTCTTTAGGACTGGCCAGTGACACACTGGCGGCAACCATTGAAGCGTTACCTGTCACGCCATACCAACAAGCGCAGACGCTTCACGGCACGCTGATACGTCTGGCCGATGCAGGCGCGCAACAACGTGCTTTATTAGTCGTTGCTGGCGAGCAGGCACCAACCAGTTGGCAATCACTGTCTGCCACCTTCACACCAAGCAGCACCTCGCAGTGGGAAGCGCTGGAAATCCAGGCAGGTATTCCACAAGTGTATGCAGCAACCAAAGAGCAATTTGTACCGCAAATGGTGAATCTGGATGCGCTCAATGGCATCAACTTTAAAAAAGGCTGCTATACCGGCCAGGAAATCGTAGCGCGCACGCACTATCTGGGCAAGGTCAAACGTCGCACACTACTGGCACAACTCACTGGCGGGCAAGCGCCACACGCTGGTGATGTATTACATGATGCCCAGCAGCAGGAAGCCGGGCAACTGGTACGCGTAGCACCAACTGCCAACAATGGCTGGTGGGTATTGGCCGAATGCCGACTGGAAGCCAAAGAAGCTGGTGCCATCAACTGGCAAGGCCAGACGCTAGACTTTAAAGAATTACCTTATGTCCTGCCGTAACAAGTTTCAGCAATAAAAAAGGCGCTTTAGGCGCCTTTTTTATTTGGATCAGTAAGTTATTTATATAAATCCATCTTACTATTTGTCTTTTTAAGTTAAGATTTTATGGCGAACCAATTCGCCATAAAATCCAACATTAAGCGAGATAATAATGAAAAAACAAAAATTCCTTTTCCTTGCCATGTTAATGGCCCTACTTCCTGGCTGCGCGAGCTTACAAGCGCCCAATTACAGTCCGGATTATGAAACACTGGATCATTTAAAGAAGCTGAATTTAGAAAAACTATCGGTTGGCAATTTCCAGCCTAATGACCCCAATGCAACAGTCAATAAAATCAGTTTAAGAGGCAGCTCAATGAAAGCGCCCGAAGGCGTATTTTCGACTTATCTGGAAAATGCGATTCGCTCAGACCTGAAGGAAATCGGGATTCTTGAGTCCAGTTCGAACACAAAATTAAATGCCACAGTACTTAAAAACGATATCGATATCTCAGGCATCAGCAAAGGCTCTGGGATATTAAGCGTTAACCTGACCATTGTAAAAAATGGGGCAGTTACACTAGACAAGGTGTACTCCACAACCACGCAATTTGAATCCTCATTTGCAGGCGCTGTTGCGATAGGTATTGGGCAAAGAGAATATCCTAACTTGGTCAGAACATTTCTTAAAAACGTCTATAACGATTCTGAATTTATAAACGCCATTAAAAAATAGGGAAATCCAATGCGAAAATCTTCTTCTTTAAAGCTGGGACTCATCTCTATCTGCTTGATGTTATTAGCGGGATGCGCTCATCCCATTTCGATCAATCCTACTCATACACCCGACAGGCCTCAAAGCAATCTTAAGCCTAAGAAAGTCGCTTATGTTTTGTCAGATACTGAAAGAAATACGCAGGTGACCACTCCTGGCGGCGGTGGCGATAAAGTATCTTATTACGCTTACAAAGACTCTGAAAAAGCCATACGCGATGCATTAAGGGCAGTGTATCAAGATGTAGTCGTGATCAAGTCAGCGACTGATTCAGAGGCCATTCGAGATAATGCGGTCGAATTGATTTATACCCCGGTGATTACTACGGCCTCCAGTTCAGATTCTGCCTTTACATGGCCGCCGACTTTTTTCAGAGTCGAGCTGTCCTGCAATGTCACAGACACCAAGGGAAATCTAATCAAAACCTTGAAAGTTGATGGAAATGGCTATGCTGAATTCTCAGAGTTCAAAACGAACCTTGGCTTAGCTGGCAGCCGTGCAACCAGTGACTTATCGGAAAAACTGAAAAAAGAGATATTAAATAACCCAGCACTATTTTAAATAACAAAAAAGGCGCCTCAGGCGCCTTTTTTATGAAGTAACTGTATATTAGTCCGCTTTCACGTCAGCATCTACTGGCTTCACATCCAGCGGTTTAGCCTCTAGTTGCTTTTCCGCCGTTGGCTTCGCTTCCAGTGGTGAGCTTGGTTTGTTCGTCACGGGCTGCTTATTCTGGATCACCTGAAAAAATACTTCATCCTGCTTGACCAGTCCCAGCTCGCTACGCGCACGCTCTTCAATCGCTGACTGACCTTGCTTCAGGTCGCGTACTTCTTCACGCAAAGTGTCGTTACGCTGCCGATAATATTCGTTGCGTTTTTCATGTGCCTCAATCTGCTGCGAATACTGCCAGACACGTAACCAGCTGCCTTTGCCCAGCCACAATGGATATTGCAGCAGGGCAATCAGGACCACCAATACGACCGTCAGTTTACGCACATTGACCTATCAGTGACCTGACTTCACCCAGCTTACTTGAACAACTGGTAGAACGCAGACAAACCTGCGTAGCTAGTGGCATCGCCCAACTCTTCTTCAATACGCAGCAACTGGTTGTACTTGGCCACGCGCTCTGAACGGCACAGGGAACCGGTTTTGATCTGCAACGCATTGGTAGCCACAGAGATATCCGCAATAGTGGTATCTTCAGTTTCACCGGAGCGGTGTGAAACCACCGCCGTGTAGTTGGCACGTTTAGCCATCTCGATAGTCTGGAAAGTCTCGGTCAAAGTACCAATCTGGTTCACTTTGATCAGCACAGAGTTGGCCACGCCTTTCTGGATGCCTTCACGCAAGATTTTCGGGTTGGTGACGAACAGGTCGTCGCCCACCAGCTGCGTGGTTTTACCCAGGCGCTGCGTCAGCAGATCCCAGCCATCCCAGTCAAACTCGTCCATACCATCTTCAATGGTGATGATAGGATATTTGCCTGCCAAGGTCGCCAGGTAGTCGCAGAATTGTGCAGAAGTCAGTGCAGCACCTTCTGACTCCAGATGATATTTACCATCCTTGTAAAACTCGGTACTGGCGCAATCCAGGCCCAGGTAGATGTCTTTACCTGGCTCGTAACCTGCTGCCTCGATTGATTCCATGATCAACTGCAAGGCAGATTCGTTGGATGGCAGGTTAGGTGCAAAACCACCTTCGTCACCCACGGTCGTTGCCAGGCCTTTGGCATGCAATGTTTTCTTCAGGGCATGGAACACTTCCGCACCCGCGCGCAACGCCTCGCGGAAGGTTGGCAAACCGGCTGGCACAATCATGAACTCTTGAATATCCACGGAGTTATCTGCATGCGCACCACCATTAATGATGTTCATCATTGGGGTTGGCAATTGCATGAATGCTGAGCCGCCCAGGTAGCGATACAAAGGCAAACCGCTTTCTTCAGCCGCTGCACGTGCACAGGCCATAGACACGCCCAAAATAGCATTCGCGCCCAAGCGGTCCTTGTTGTCAGTACCATCCAGCTCAATCAGGGTTTTGTCGATAAAGCTTTGCTCTTCAGCGTCCAGGCCGATAATCGCTTCAGTGATTTCGGTGTTAACGTTTTCAATCGCATTCAACACGCCTTTGCCCAGATAACGGCTCTTGTCACCATCACGCAGCTCCATGGCTTCCTTGGCACCGGTAGAAGCACCTGAAGGTACTGCAGCACGGCCAATGACACCACTTTCCAGCAAGACATCGACTTCAACGGTCGGGTTGCCACGTGAATCCATAATTTCGCGGGCGATAATATCTACAATAGCGCTCATGATTTATCCTTATCTTAAGATGTCAAAAAATTATAGGGTTTGTTCTGCGAAACCGGCTTTTTTCACCAGTCTGTCGAGATCGACCAGCAGATGCAATAAATCTTCCATTTTGCCCAAAGGCCAGGCGTTCGGGCCGTCTGACAAGGCTTTGCTTGGATCGGGATGCGTTTCCATAAACACACCGGCGATGCCGCTAGCCACCGCGGCGCGTGCCAGCACAGGCACAAACTCACGTTGACCGCCGCTCTTATCGCCTTGCCCGCCAGGTTGCTGTACCGAGTGTGTGGCATCAAACACCACCGGGCAATGGGTTTCACGCATAATGGCCAGGCCACGCATGTCTGACACCAGCGTGTTATAGCCAAAAGAAGCGCCGCGCTCGCAGACCATAATATTGTCGATACCGCCGTTGGCTTCTTTCGCCTTGTTAACCACCTGCTTCATATCACCAGGCGCCAAAAACTGGCCTTTTTTGATATTCACCGGCTTGCCGGACTGGGCACAAGCCACGATAAAGTCGGTCTGGCGACACAGGAAAGCCGGTGTTTGTAACACATCGACCACTGCTGCCACATGTGGCACCTGTTCTTCAGTATGCACATCGGTCAAAATCGGCACGCCAATCTGGGCACGCACTTCGTCCAGAATCTTCAGGCCCTCTTCCAAGCCAAAACCTCTAAAGGTTTTGGTGGAGCTACGGTTGGCTTTATCGTAAGACGATTTGTAAATAAACGGCACGCCAATACGCGCGGCCATTTCTTTTAACTGGCCAGCGGTATCAATCGCCATTTGTTTGGATTCAATGACGCAAGGACCTGCGATCAAAAATAGCGGATGTTCAATGCCAACGTCAAAACCACATAACTTCATGAGAATTCCTTACTTTTTAGTCGCTTTTTGCGCCAGGGCTGCCTGCACATAGGCTTTAAATAATGGATGGCCGCTACGTGGGTTGGAGGTAAATTCCGGGTGGAACTGGCAAGCCACAAACCATGGATGCTCTGTTTGCGGCAATTCAATCATTTCACACAGTTCTTCACGCGGCGTACGTGCAGAAATCACCAAACCTGCGGCTTTCAACTGGTCCACGTAATGGTTGTTGACTTCATAACGGTGACGATGACGCTCATTCACTTCATTGCCATAAATGCTGGCTGCCAGGGTATTTGGCACGATAGGACAGCTTTGAGCGCCTAAACGCATGGTGCCGCCGAGGTCAGAATGCTCGTCACGTTTCTCGATCTTGCCAGAAGCGTCTTGCCACTCATCAATCAGGCCAATAAGCTTGTGCTCAGTTTTCGGGTTGAACTCGGTACTGTTAGCATCTTTCAGCCCGGCCACATTGCGCGCATATTCAATCACAGCCAGTTGCATGCCCAGGCAAATCCCCAGATAAGGCACTTTGCTTTCACGTGCATAGCGAATGGCCGCAATTTTGCCCTCAGTACCGCGTACACCAAAGCCACCAGGAATCAGAATCGCATCCATACCATTCAGGCCATTGGTACCATTCTTTTCAATATCTTCACTATCAATATAATGAATTTTGACTTTAGACTCGGTATGGATACCGGCATGGATCAGGGCTTCAGTCAGTGACTTGTAAGACTCGGTCAGGTCAACATATTTACCAACAAAGGCAATATCAACGATTTCTTTTGGATTGGCCTGCGCGTGGGTAATTTTTTGCCAGGCAGACAAATCGGCCGCTTTGGCCAGAATATTCAGTTTATGGCAGACGATTTCATCCATCATTTGCTCATGCAGCAAGCCTGGAATTTTGTAAATAGAATCGCTATCAATCGCGCTAATCACGGCTTCAAAAGGCACGTTGGTAAACAAGGCAATCTTGCGTTTTTCATCTTCCGGGATTTCACGCTCAGCACGACACAACAGGATGTCTGGCTGGATACCAATCTCGCGCAACTCTTTGACCGAGTGCTGCGTCGGCTTGGTTTTCAACTCGCCAGCAGTCGGAATCCATGGCAACAGGGTGAGATGCACATAGCAGGCGTTATTTCGGCCTTCTTCAAAGCCCATCTGGCGGATGGCTTCCAGAAACGGTAATGACTCAATATCACCTACCGTGCCGCCGACTTCAACAATCGCTACATCTGCGCCTTCGGCACCACGTTTGACGTGTGCCTTGATTTCATCGGTAATATGCGGGATCACCTGCACGGTTTTACCCAGATATTCACCGCGACGCTCTTTTTTGATCACGGTTTCGTAAATCTGGCCGGTCGTGAAATTATTGCGCTTGGACATCTTGCTGCTGATAAAGCGCTCGTAATGGCCAAGGTCAAGGTCGGTTTCGGCGCCATCGTCGGTGACAAACACTTCACCGTGCTGGAACGGTGACATGGTGCCGGGGTCGACGTTAATATAGGGGTCGAGTTTCAACATGGTGACTTTAATGCCACGGGACTCGAGAATCGCGCCAAGACTGGCGGCTGCGATACCTTTTCCAAGAGAAGAAACAACACCGCCGGTTACGAATACATATTTGGTCATGGATAAGGTACTTAGAGATTGTTACAGACGGGAGAACATTTTACCGTAAAGCCCCTTCGCCGACAATGAACACGAGGGATAAAATCTTGCGTGGACTCGCCAATCTGACATCACAAGCATACAATTCATCCATGCCCGACCCTCTACTCAACACGCCAGCACAATGGCAACACTTACTCCCCCAGCCGGATGCCCGTAGCCACAAATACAATCGCGGCTATGTCCTGATTCAAGGCGGTTATCCAGTCACGGGTGCAGCCAGGCTGGCCGCACTGGCTGCAGCACGCGCAGGCGCAGGTATGACCGCCATTGCCGTGCCCGACAGCGCCTTGCCTATATACGCCAGCCAATGCCTTAGCATTATGGTGAAACCCTACACCCAGCCAGATGAACTCTACGCGCTGATTGCAGACCAGCGCGTCAGCGCCTGCCTGATTGGCCCCGGTGCTGGCGCAAGCGAACAAACACTGGCAACAACCCTCAACATGCTGGCCAGTGGCAAACCGGTAGTGATAGATGCAGATGCGATTAGCGGCCTCAATGGCCAGGTTGATCTACTCAAAAATAACATCCAATCTACTTGCGTGCTGACTCCGCATGATGGTGAATTCTCGCGGCTATTTGGCCAACGGCCAGATGAATCACTACCCACCCGCCTCAAACAAGTACAGGAAGCCTCCCGACTCAGCCAGGCCATCGTGCTCCTCAAAGGCGCCCACACGATTATTGCCAACCCGGATGGCAGACTAATCGTCAATGACAACGCCCCAGCCACCTTGGCCACCGCTGGCGCAGGGGATGTGCTGGCAGGCATGATCACGAGCCTGCTGGCACAAAGCATGCCTGCCTTTGAAGCCTGTGCCGCAGCCACCTGGCTACATGGCGCAGCGGCCAACCTGTTTGGTGTAGGCTTAATTGCTGATGATCTGCCGGGTCTGATTCCAGCCGCACTACGCAGTGCCATGGCCGCCCCAGCAGCCAGTTAGGCTTTAATGTTGCCAACAAAAAACCTCACCGCAGTGAGGTTTTTTAGATTGCTGTCACGCCAGGCGATTAAACCTGCTGGCGACGGCGCAGCACGGCACCCATCAAGCCCAGGCCCACCAGTATCAGGCCACTACTTTCAGGCTCGGGCACGGTACTCACATGATATTTCATCGCAGATGCAAAATTTGCAGCAACTACCGTATCTATGTCGGTACCATCCCTAATAGTCGCCTGCCCGACCAGGCTGTTGTCCCGCCCCGCGTTTGTCGCAAAGCCAAAAGAACCAATCTGCCAGCGCTGAGGTGCTGCACGGGTATTGGTCAACTGTTGATTGACAGTATCAAAGTTAAAAATGAAGTCGACCCGCGATTGCAAATCAGACAGCACATAACCGAAAAGCGGCGTCGCAGGATCCGCTTTGGCAAACACATCATACTTAAAACTGAGTAACTCAGTCTTATCCACCATGGTACCGGCGGTAGCCGCATCGTAGCTAAAGTTACCTGCCAGGTTAAACAAGGTCGAACCAGTGTAGTTAAAGTTGACGGTCATCACTGCGGCCTGCGTACCGAGGCTGGCCAGGCTGAGGCTCAAGCCTAGAAAAAGCGTTTTGATTGTTTTATTGATAGCCACGTGAGCGTTCCTCTCATGCAAGTTTTTTATTTGAATTAATCGTTACCGTGATAACGATTTGCGAATTATAGTGGAGGATATTTAAAGGGCAATGGCCCTAAAGCACTATCGCAAAAACCCTACCGCAGCGCACAAACGCAACGCATTTACCAGCAATTCTGAAGCACACTCACAGCAATAAAAAAAGCGCCATTACATCAGATGCAATGGCGCTCTCTTTTACAGCTTAAATTTAGAATGGACGTGGTGTCGCAATGCCCAATGCTTCGTTCAAGCCCAGTGCCAGGTTAGTACCGGCAACGGCAATGATGTAACCAGCGCCAGTCAGGATAGTAGCGATACCGCCTACCAGACCCAAGGATGTTGGATACTCAGGAATAATGGAAAAACCACCAGAAACCACTTCAACTTCAGTCATTGTTAATTCACGCATAACTTCTTCCTTATTTAAATTGTTAATGAAAATAGTTGGGCCTTAAAACAAGTGAATCTCCTCCACTCAAAGCGGCACCAACCAATTTAGATTAACACAATTTAATTACATTAAAATNNACGCACGCATCAGCACGAACGGACAAGTGCAGGGAAAAGTCCGTAGAGAATAAAATGAAAACGCACCATGAATGATGGTGCGAATAACAGGGACTGACCTGGGTTTAACGACTGCGTTGCTTGTTTTTTAACAGCTGATTCTGCTCACGCTTCCAGTCACGTTCTTTTTCAGTATCGCGCTTGTCGTGCTGTTTTTTACCCTTGGCCAGGCCAATCTGGATCTTGATGCGGCCACGTGTAAAGTGCATGTCCAGCGGCACAATGGTGTAACCGGCGCGCTCAACCTTGCCAATCAGCTTGTCAATTTCTTCGCGGTGCAACAACAATTTACGTGTACGGATAGCATCAGGACGGATATGGGTGGAGGCAGCACCCAGCGGCGTCACATGGCAGCCAATCAGGTACAACTCGCCGCGCATGACCACCACGTAAGCCTCTTTGAGGTTGGTACGGTTATCGCGTATGGCTTTGACTTCCCAGCCTTCAAGCACAAGGCCGGCTTCGTATTTTTCTTCGATAAAGTAGTCAAAAAACGCTTTTTTGTTTTGCGCGATGCTCATAACGCTGGTGTGCAGACTTAAATCACTTAAAATAGCATTTTAACTCAAAACCCAATTCCGTTCTGGAACCATCGCTGAAATGGCTTAACTCAATGGCGCAAGTAGAAAAAACCGTTTTAGTCATGCACTCCTGTGCCGCCATGTTTCAATTGGTCGATGCGGTGGAGGATTATCCGCAATTTTTGCCCTGGTGTGGCGGCAGTGAACTCATAGAGCGCACAGAGCTGGTGACGCAAGCGACGATTCATATTCGCTACCATGGCATTCAGCAACACTTCACTACGCGCAACCACAAACAAGCGCCGCATCATATGGATATCACCCTGGTCGATGGCCCGTTCAAGCACCTCACCGGCCACTGGCACTTTATCGCCCTGCGGGAAGATGCCTGCAAAATTGAATTTAAACTGGAATATGTGTTTGCTAACAGCCTGGTCGAACGCATTATCGCGCCGGTGTTTAGCCATATTGCCAATACCTTTGTGGATAGCTTTGTCAAACAGGCCGACAAACTGCATTTGAAATAGCGCGAATGCCAAACACGCAAGCCGAGATGATTACCGTGGAAGTTGCCTACGCCCTACCGCAGGCGCAAACGATTATTGCATTGACGGTGAGCCCGGGCACGACTGCACTGGAAGCCGTCATCCAATCAGGCATTGCACAGCAATACCCTGATATTTCGCTGGATCACTTAGTGCTGGGGATTTTTGGCAAGAAGACAGAACACGGGACGATACTGAAAGCCATGGACCGGGTAGAGATTTACCGGCCATTGCTGGCGAATCCTAAAGAAGCGCGCAGGCAACGCGCAGCTGCCAAAAATGGGAAGTAAAAACGCCAGCTTTGAATAAAAGCGAACGCTTTTGGTTACTCAACTGGACAATTTTCGTCAATTTCCTGCTGCGCCCTGGCCTGGCCTTCTCTGATTTGATCATCCGTCAGATACTCTTTCTGGCCATTTTCATTGACATTTTGCATGCGGCCGCCAACGGCATAGTTACGGTAGTTAGACCTTGCGGCAGCACAGTTCTGTGCCTTCAAGCGCTCTTGCATGGCTTTAAGCGCCTCAGCTTCGGCTGACTGCCCATTACCGACAGCCTCACGGTTATCAAGTGATCTTTTGCTGTTGGACGCGCCTTCTTCGCGCTGATAAGCATCCGAGCGCGTCAGCGGAATATCATTAGGCACCGTGGCGGCCTTGATTTTTTGCGTACTATTGGCCCCTGCCTGTGGTGGCACGTCAGAATAATTCATCACGCCTTTTTCATCGCGCCATTTATAGATTTCAGCCCCTGCTTGCAAGCTGCACAGCAGACATCCTGCCAAAATCAGTTTCAACATCATCTTCATCACTCACGCCCTGCTCTTAATTAAAAAACATCCATGCACAAACCATGCCAAACACTACCAGCATCTCGGCAAAAAATGCAAAACGCTTTGTCAAGGCAAAACGAAATCGGTATAATTATATTTTGGAGATAAGGAATTCACATGCGTTTGTTGCAACAAGCCCTGACCTTTGATGACGTTTTACTCGTTCCAGCCCATTCGAATGTCATGCCTCGCGAGGTCAACCTCAGTACCAAGCTGACCAAAAGCATCACTTTAAATATCCCGCTGTTATCTGCTGCGATGGATACTGTTACCGAAGCACGCATGGCAATTGCGCTGGCGCAACTGGGCGGCATGGGCATCATTCACAAAAACATGACGATTGAGATGCAGGCTTCCCGTGTCTCCCGCGTAAAACGTTTCGAATCTGGTGTCGTGATTGACCCGGTGACCATCCACCCCGCCATGAGCGTGCGTGAAGTGATGGACATCACCAAACAACAAAAAATCTCCGGCCTGCCAGTCTTGCAAGATGGCAAAGTCGTCGGCATTGTCACCAACCGTGACCTGCGCTTTGAAACCAACCTGGACCAAGCCGTCAGCAATGTCATGACACCGCAAGACCGTTTGGTCACGGTGCCAGAAGGCGCCAGCCGTGAAGAAATCATGGGCCTGCTGCACAAGCACCGCCTGGAACGCCTGCTGGTCGTCGGTCAAAACTACGAACTCAAAGGCCTGATCACCGTCAAAGATATTCAAAAATCGCACGATCACCCCTTAGCCTGTAAAGATGAAAAAGGCCGTTTGCGCGTCGCCGCAGCGGTGGGCGTGGGCGAAGGCACTGACGAGCGTATTGATGCGTTGGTTGAAGCTGGCGTAGACGCCATTGTCGTCGACACCGCACATGGACACTCGCAAGGCGTGCTGGACCGCGTGCAATGGGCGAAAACCAAATATCCAAAACTACAAGTCATTGGTGGCAACATTGCCACTGCTGAAGCTGCGCTGGCCTTGGTAGACCACGGTGCCGACTGCGTGAAAGTCGGCATTGGCCCAGGCTCTATCTGTACTACCCGTATCGTCGCTGGTGTCGGTGTGCCGCAAATTACAGCTATCAGCAACGTGGCTAAAGCACTGGAAAAATCCGGCGTACCATTTATTGCTGACGGCGGCATTCGTTTCTCTGGTGATATTTCAAAAGCCATCGCAGCTGGCGCATACAGCGTCATGCTGGGCGGCATGTTCGCCGGTACCGAAGAAGCGCCAGGGGAAGTCGAACTGTTCCAGGGCCGTTCTTACAAGTCTTACCGCGGTATGGGTTCTATCGGCGCCATGCAAAAAGGCTCTTCTGACCGCTACTTCCAGGACAACACCGCGAACGCAGACAAACTGGTACCAGAAGGTATTGAAGGCCGTGTGCCTTATAAAGGCAGCGTGTTGGCTGTGGTACACCAGTTGATGGGTGGTTTGCGTGCCTCGATGGGCTATGTCGGTTGTGCCACCATTGAAGACATGCGCAATAAAGCCGAGTTTGTACAAATCACCAGTGCCGGTATGCGTGAATCGCATGTGCATGATGTACAGATTACTAAAGAAGCCCCTAACTATCGCGTAGATTAAGTCTCACTGACCATTATTAAACCAGCCACAGAGGACACAGAGGACGCAGAGATTCATCTCTCAACCCTCTGTGTCCTCTGTGCACTCTGTGGCTAAAAAAATGTCTCACTCAAAAATCCTCATTCTAGACTTCGGTTCACAAGTTACCCAGCTCATCGCCCGCCGCGTGCGCGAAGCGCATGTGTATTGCGAAATCCACCCTTGCGATGTGTCTGACGAGTTTGTCAAAAACTTCGATGCCGACGGCATTATCCTCAGCGGCAGCCATGCCAGCGTGTATGAAGAAGAAACCGACAAAGCACCGCAAGCGGTATTTGAACTGGGCGTGCCGGTGATGGGTATTTGCTACGGCATGCAAACCATGGCGCAACAACTGGGTGGCAAGGTAGAAGCGGGCACCAAGCGTGAGTTTGGCTATGCGCAGGTGCGCGCGCGCGGCCACTCTGCCCTGTTCCGCGATATCCAGGATGCCACCAACGCTGAAGGTCATGGCCTGATTGACGTCTGGATGAGTCACGGTGACAAAGTCACCGAACTGCCAACAGGCTTTAAAGTCATCGCCAGCAACGACACGACGCCGATTGCCGCCATGGCCGATGAAGATCGCAGATTCTACGCCGTACAGTTCCACCCTGAAGTCACGCACACCAAGCAAGGCCAGGCCATGCTGGAACGCTTTGTATTGGATATCTGTGCGGCGAAGCCAGACTGGATCATGGGTGACTACATCAGCGAAGCAGTGGCCAAGATCAAAGCCCAGGTTGGCGACGAAGAAGTCATTTTAGGCTTGTCCGGCGGCGTTGACTCCTCCGTCGCGGCCGCCTTGATTCATCGCGCGATTGGCGACCAGCTGACCTGCGTGTTTGTTGACCACGGCCTGTTACGCCTGAATGAAGGCGATATGGTGATGGAAATGTTCGCTGGCCGCCTGCATGCCAATGTGATCCGCGTTGACGCTACTGAGCAATTTATGGGTAAACTGGCTGGTGTCAGTGACCCGGAAGCCAAACGTAAAATCATCGGTGCCGAGTTTGTGGAAGTATTTAAAGCTGAAGCGGCCAAGCTGAAAGCCAGCGGCGCTGGCCACAAAGGCGCGACTTTCCTGGCGCAAGGCACGATTTACCCGGATGTAATTGAATCCGGTGGCGCCAAATCGAAAAAAGCAGTCACCATCAAGAGCCACCACAACGTCGGCGGCTTGCCTGAACAATTAGGCCTGAAACTGCTGGAGCCATTGCGCGACCTGTTCAAGGACGAAGTACGCGAACTCGGCGTCGCACTCGGCTTACCGCGCGACATGGTCTATCGCCACCCGTTCCCAGGCCCAGGACTGGGTGTACGTATTCTAGGTGAAGTGAAAAGCGAATTTGCCTTATTGCTGCAACGCGCAGATGCTATCTTTATTGAAGAGCTGCGCAACACTGTAGACGCTGCCACAGGTAAAACCTGGTACGACCTCACCAGCCAGGCATTTACCGTGTTCTTGCCGGTGAAGTCAGTCGGCGTGATGGGTGATGGCCGCACTTATGACTATGTGGTTGCATTGCGCGCCGTCGTCACCAGCGACTTTATGACCGCACACTGGGCAGAGTTGCCGTATAGCTTGCTAGGCAAAGTCTCCAACCGCATCATTAACGAAGTGCGCGGCATTAACCGCGTGGTGTACGACATTTCCGGCAAACCGCCTGCCACCATCGAGTGGGAATAACCTTCATTCACTAACCAATCTCAGACCGATTAGAGCACAATACGATGAGCACACAATCCATTATCCTGACTGGCGATCGCCCGACTGGCCCATTGCACCTGGGGCATTTTGTTGGCAGCTTGCGCAACCGCGTCAAATATCAGCATGAATACAAGCAATATGTGATGCTGGCCGACGCACAGGCGCTGACCGACAATATGGATGACATCGATAAAGTGCATCGCAATGTGGTGGAAGTGGCGCTGGATTACCTGGCCGTCGGCATAGACCCTAAGCTGTCGACCATTTTTATCCAGTCACAAGTGCCTGAACTGACTGAACTGGCGTTTTATTACCTGAACTTAGTCACAGTGGCGCGCCTGGAGCGTAACCCGACTGTGAAAGAAGAAATTCGCCTGCGTGATTTTGAACGTGATATTCCGGCGGGTTTCCTCACCTACCCTGTCAGCCAGGCCGCGGACATTACCGCATTTAAAGCCACCCTGGTGCCAGTGGGCGAAGACCAGATCCCGATGATTGAGCAAACCAACGAGATCGTGCGCCGCTTTAACCGTACCTATAAGAACGCCAGCACAAAGCAGGAAATCCTGGTTGAAACCAAAGCGCTGGTGCCAGAGCTTGGCCGCCTGCCCGGCATTGATGGCAAGGCCAAAATGAGCAAATCACTGGGTAACGTGATTAACCTCGGCGCAACGGCTGACGAAGTGAGCAAAGCCGTGAAGCGCGTTTACACCGATCCGCTGCACTTAAAAATTGAAGACCCGGGCCATGTTGAAGGCAATATCGCTTTCACCTACCTGGATGCGTTTGATACTGACAAAGCCGCCGTCGCTGAGCTCAAAGCACACTATACACGTGGCGGCCTGGCGGACAGCATCGTTAAAAAACGCCTCGAAGCCGTGTTGCAGGAAATGCTGGAACCGATTCGCAGCCGTCGCGCCGAACTGGCAAACGACAAGGGCTATATTTTGCAATTGCTGCGTGAAGGCACAGAACAGGCACGCGAAGTCGCGGCAAACACCATGAGTGAAGTGCGGGCTGCGCTGGGGCTGACGTACTTCTAAGCGTTGTAACTTTTAGGTGATACAACACACAGCATGAGTCGCGGTTTTGTCAAAGAAGATGATCTGGAACTGGCGGGGACGGATTTACCGGAGCGCCCGCTGAGCCCGCATGCTAACTATGTCACGCCAGAAGGTTTGCAAACATTACAGCACACTGTCAAAACACTGGATACGGAACGCAACCAGTACGTTGCACGTAAAGAAGACCCAAGTGCCCAGCAAAAGCTGGCTGAAATTGACCGCGATCTGCGCTACTTTGTCGCCAGACTGGAATCTGCGCAATTGGTAGACCCAGCGCAGCAACCACGGCACACCGTATTATTTGGTGCCAAAGTGCTGGTAGAAGATGAAACTGGCGAACAATCCGTTTTCCAGATCGTCGGCGAAGATGAGGCAGATATTGCGCGGCAAAAAGTCAGTTACGTGTCGCCAGTAGCCAAAGCGCTGCTGGGCCGCAAAGCTGGTGACAGTACCGTTTGGCAACGTCCGGCCGGCCCTTTGCAGCTGGATATTTTAACTATTGAGTATGAATAAACACACATCATGAATGTATCACAAGCCATCCAGGAACGTCGCTCGATCAAAGCTTACGATCCTACCCATCGCATGACAGACGCTGAAATCCAGCAACTGTTCTCGCTGGCCATGCTGTCGCCGACTGCTTTCAACATTCAGCACTGGCGGTTTGTGGTGGTGACTGATCCGGTGTTACGTCATCAAATCCGCGCAGTGAGCTGGAACCAGGCACAAGTGACTGATGCCTCTTTGCTGGTTGTCCTGACGGCAGACCTCAAAGCCTGGGCGAAAGACCCGGCGCGCTATTGGGTCAATGCGCCGCAACAAGTGAGCGACTACCTGGTGAAGGCAATTCACGACTATTACACTGATCACACGCAGGCAGAACGTGATGAAGGCATGCGCTCAGGCGGTATGGCCGCCATGACGCTGATGCTGGCAGCCAAGGAAATGGGCTATGACACCTGCCCCATGGATGGCTTCGATTTTGACGCTGTGGCGAAGCTGATCAACCTGCCTGCCGACCATGTGCCAGTGATGTTTGTCGTCGTCGGCAAAGCGATGGAAGAAGCCAAGGCTCGTGGTGGCCAGTTGCCTATGGATGAAGTCGTCATCTACAACACCTTTTAAACCACCGGCACGCCGCAGTTTGCGTGCCCTGTATTTTTGAAGCATTTATTTATCCGCATTCAACCGCGGCAAAACTTTTTGAAAGTTGTTCATGTTAATTGCAAACAATATCACCATGCAGTTTGGCTCCAAGCCGCTGTTTGAAAATGTCTCTGTCAAATTTGGCGACGGTAATCGTTATGGCCTGATTGGCGCCAACGGCTGCGGTAAATCTACCTTCATGAAAATTCTGGCCGGCGTGCTGGAGCCAACCAGCGGCAACGTCAGCCTGGACCCCAATGAGCGCATGGCGTTCTTGAAACAGGACCAGTTTGCCTACGAAGATCAGCGCGTGCTGGACGTAGTGATGATGGGCCACGAACAAATGTGGAAGGCCATGCAGGAGCGTGACGCCATTTATGCCAACCTCGAAGCCACGGAAGACGACTATATGCGTGCGGCTGAGCTGGAAGGCGTGTTTGCCGAATATGATGGTTATACCGCCGAAGCACGTGCGGGCGAATTGCTATTGGGCGTAGGTATTCCTTTGGAGCAACATACCGGCCCGATGAGCGCAGTTGCGCCAGGCTGGAAGCTGCGTGTATTGCTGGTACAAGCCCTGTTTGCCAATCCAGACGTATTACTGCTGGATGAACCGACCAACAACCTGGATATCAACACCATCCGCTGGCTGGAAGACGTGGTCAACAATCGTGACTGCACCATGGTCATCATTTCACATGACCGCCACTTCTTAAACCAGGTATGTACGCATACCTGCGATATGGACTACGGCAAGATCACCTCTTACCCGGGCAACTACGATGATTACATGGAAGCCAGCATTGCGGCGCGTAACCAGCAAGCCAAAGACAACGCCAAAGCCAAACAGCAAATTGCTGACTTACAGGACTTTGTACGCCGCTTCTCTGCCAACGCCTCTAAAGCCAAGCAGGCCACCAGCCGTGCCAAACAGATCGATAAAATCAAGGTGGAAGAATTCAAGCCTTCCAGTCGCCAATATCCGTTTATTCGCTTTGAATTTGACGACAGGGAAAAACTGCACCGCAATGCAGTAGAACTCAAAAAACTCAGCCATGGCTTTGACAAGACTTTATTTAATGACGTAGAACTGATGTTTGAAGCCGGGGAAAAAGTCGCCATCATTGGTGAAAACGGTATCGGTAAAACCACTTTCCTGCGCTGTCTGGCCGGTGATCTCGCACCTAAACACGGTGAAGTCAAATGGGCAGAAAAAGCCAAGCTGGGCTACTTTGCGCAAGACCATGAATACGAATTCGAAAAAGGCGAAGACCTGTTTGAATGGATGACCGCGCAGCGCCAACAAGGCGATGATGACAACACCGTGCGTAGTATGCTCGGCCGTTTGCTGTTCCCGACCGAGGCAACCAGAAAGTCAGTTAAAGTGCTTTCTGGTGGTGAAAAAGGCCGTATGCTGTATGGCAAACTGATGCTGGCAAAAACCAATGTGTTATTGATGGACGAGCCAACCAACCACATGGACATGGAGTCTATCGAAGCGCTGAACACTGCGCTGGATAAATACAAAGGTACTTTATTCTTTGTCAGCCATGACCGTGAATTCGTCAGCTCGATTGCCACCCGTATTATCGAAATCAAAGCTAACGGCATTGTCGACTTTACTGGTAACTATGAGGATTACCTCGCCAGCCAGGGCATCGAATAAGCAGATACACTCTGTTACATAGCCAGTTTCATCAGACAAACACCCGATACATTCGGGTGTTTTAATGTCAACATTGCAATTTCGCAATAATGATTAAAGGATACATCATGAAACTGAAAAAACTGGCATTCGCAGGTCTTCTGGTTTTGGTGTGCGGCACCGCCTTTGCCGAACCCGGCCATGGTTGCGACAAAGGTAAATTTGACAAAACCAACTGGCAGGAACACCGCCTGGAGCATTTTGAAAAGCACCAGGAAAAATTGCACACCATTTTGCAACTGACCAGTGTCCAGGAAAACGCCTGGAAAAACTATCAGGCGCAAATCAAGCCACAAGACAAAGCTGAGCATCCGGATGCGGCTGAGTTAAGCAAACTCAATACACTGCAACGTCTGGATAAAATGGAAGCCTGGGACAAAGAGCGTGATACGCGTCAGGCTGAACGTGCTAAAGCAGTGCGTACTTTTTATGCGCAATTGAACGATGCCCAGAAGAAAGCATTTGATGAAAATGCCTTTCCTCAACATGAAGGATCACATCACGGTGGTCCACGTCATGAAAAATAAAACCATCCTGATTTAATGTGCAAAACCGGCCACAATGGCCGGTTTTTGTGCTCCAATATTCAATCTTGTAAGCCCGAGACTTTGTTTATGACTGACGGCCATCCCGACACACATGTACTGGTAGTAGATGACGATGATGCGATTCGTGATTTGCTGTGTGATTTTCTGCAAGACAATCAACTGATCACCCATCAGGCAGCCAATCACGCACAAATGTGGCAAGCGCTAGAGCGGCAACTACCAGACGTCATTATCCTCGATATCAATATGCCGCAACGCAGCGGGATCGAGCTGTGTCGTGAGTTGCGTGAATCGCCCAAATACCGCTTGCTACCTATTATTATGCTGACGGCGCGCACCAGTTCGCTGGATACGATTATGGGCCTGGAAACCGGTGCTGACGATTACGTGGCAAAACCGTTTGAGCCGCTGGAGCTGTTATCGCGTATCCGCAGTGTCATCCGCCGTTCGCGCATGCATGCAGAAAACCCTGGCAAGGCGCATCATGAAGAACCTGCTGACAGCGGTATTTTGCGCTTTATTGGCTTTAATGAATGGACGCTGGATATCCAGAACCGGACCTTGATCGACCAAAGCAACACCAGCATTCCGCTGTCCAATGCCGAGTTCAAGTTCTTGCGTTTTATGCTGCTGCACGCCAACCGCACCTTGAGCCGCGATCAGTTGATGGAAGAAATGCATGGCCGAGAAGCAGGTCCATTTGATAGATCAATAGATTTACAAATCAGTAGATTAAGACAGAAACTTGAAGTGGATACTAAGAGTCCATCCATGATCAAAACGCTACGTAATGAAGGCTATCTGCTCACCGCAGACGTCCGCTATCTTAAATAAAAGAGCACCTGACTATAAAGAGCACTAGAGTGATGATAAAGAAATTGCTGGGCACCATGTCGGTCCGTATCTTCCTGATTACCGTCATTGGTATTCTGCTCACCGCGACGGTAGTGAGTATGCTGGGGCAACGCGACTCACGCGAAAATGAAACGCGCCTGCGCGACCAGTTCGCCTTCGACCGCATTGAAAGCATGATCCGCATCCTCGAAGCGACCGTGCCCGAAAAACGCTCCGAGATTCAGGACGTGTTTAAACGCATGGGCAGCCATGTCACGCTAGGCGTAGAACCGCCGCAAAATGCGCCGCTGTTGCCTGCAGAATTAGCCAACCTCAACAACTTGCTGGTGCCAGAAGTGGCTGACTTTATCAGCCTGTCCAAGCCCAGCCATTGCGCGCCGCGCCGCCCTCCGCCACCACCGCCGGGCTTTGGCGCACCACCACCGCATCCTCATGGTCAATGCCTAGCGGTTTACACCCACCTTGAAGACAATACATCTGTGTTGATCGAACTGCATTACGGCGGTCATCGCCCACCGGCCGGGCCACCGCATGAACGCAACCCTCTCACCATTGTGCTGGCACTATTCGGCTTGATCAGTATTATCTGGGCCGTCGCTTCCGTCGCCACCCAGCCATTGCGCAAGCTGGCAAATGCCGCCTTACAACTGGCACACAATATTGAGCACGCGCCTTTACCTGAAAACGAAGGCTCAACCGAGGTGCGCCATGCCGCCAAAGCCTTTAACGAAATGCAGCGCAGCATCCTCAAGCATATTCAGGAACGTGGCTTTATTCTGGGTGCGATTGCGCACGACCTGCAAACCCCCCTCACGCGCTTGCGTTTGCGCCTGGAAAAAGTCAAAGACCAAGAGCTGAAACAAGGCTTGATCAAAGACCTCACCGCCACCCAAGCCATGGTGCGCGAAGGCCTGGACTTTGCCCGCCTGTGCGGTGAAAACATCCATAAAAGCAAAGTCGACCTGACGGCGCTGGCAACCGCCGTATGCGATGACTTTGAAGATACTGGCCATGCCATCGCCAGCAGCCTGCCCACACAGTCCATTACCATCCTCGGCTCGGCACACTTGTTAACACGTTGCCTGACCAACTTGCTGAATAACGCGATTGCCTATGCGCAAACCCCGGCCTTGTCACTGCACGCAGAAGGCAAACAGGTCATTTTCGTGATTTCTGACGACGGCCCCGGCATCCCGCCCCAAGAACTGAACAATGTACTGGAACCATTCCGCAGATTGGAAGATTCCCGCTCACGCCAAACAGGCGGCACCGGCCTCGGCCTTGCCATCGCCCGCATGATTGTTGAAAAGCATGGCGGAAAACTATCCATCAGTAACAAACCAGTACCCGCTTCTGGCCTGGTAATCCAAATCGTGCTGCCGCTGCAATAATCGACCAATAAGAGCCATTAGATTTTTGTTGAACAGCACGCGCGCCACGGTGTAGACTAATCGCCCAGCAACCTTTTGGAGTGTCAAAAGGTTGCAAAACATCCCGGAGAAGTGGCAGAGCTGGTTGAATGTACCTGACTCGAAATCAGGCATACGTGAAAGCGTATCGAGGGTTCGAATCCCTCCTTCTCCGCCAACAAGCCTTAACCCTATGAAATTATCAGCATCGATCACCGCTTTATTCGCCCTGTTATTCATCGCTCTATGCGCTCAAAGTGCTGAAGAGTTTGGTGCTGAGCAAAGAGTCAAGAACCCGGCTAAGATTCCCTCCTCCATTATTGCTCAGCTAAGCAAAAAAATCGCTACAGACGGCATAAACGCTTGCCAAGATACTAAGCCCAATGACTTATTTGAAGCGCAGTTAGTGAGCTTGAGCAAATCCACAAAGGCATATTTGGTGAAACCTGCGCACGCCTGTTTATGTAGTGCGCATGACTGCCCTATGTGGCTATTTAAAGTGAACAAAACGACTGCAAAGCTGATATGGGATACGCCAGCAACCAGTTTGTTAGAGATCATGGATAAGAAATTGAATGGCTATAGCAAACTAAGAGAAGTGAGTGCGCTTGATGGTCAAGGGCATGAAACCATCTGGGCATGGAATATCTCTAGTTATACAGAAATTTATCACAATGTATGGGTGTTGGATGCCGACAAGAAGTGTCGCTTGGGAGAAGAAACGACACAACTCATGGATGGAAAAATGGTACAACATACAAAAACCTGTATTCAAGATTAATCAATCCCAGCTCCCCCTCTGCCGCCAGCGTTCTGGCTTTAGTTTTCACAAGCAGGCCTAAACATGATAGATTTTTAAAAAAATATAAAAATCTATCATGTCCATGCAAGCAGTCTCTCCTGTTCCACGCGGTCTCAATCAACGCATTCTTTTTCTATTAGCCATCGCCATTAGCAAAACGGCAATTGCAGAAGAGGATGTATACGAGATCGAATTACCCGATGTTGAAGTCACTGCCGTCAAAAGAAATGCCGCGGCGCATCTCACGCCATTGATGGCGGAGGTGATTACAGACGACAGCTTGCAAAACGCACATGTGAGCCAGATATCTCAGCTGAACACCTTGCTGCCCAACTTTTCCATACAGCAATATGGCGTCTATAAAAGTGCGTATATTCGCGGCGTGGGTGGTGGTGGCAGAAATGCCGGTTTTGATGCACGTACTGCGATATATGTGGATGGCGTGAATGTTGGCCCCACCATGTCGCTGGAAAACCTGTTGTTTGATATTGATACAGTGGAGATTGCCAAAGGCCCCCAAGGGTATACACATGGCAATCAATCCGATACGGGGGCGATCCGCATCACAACACAAGAAGCCACGGCCACACCCCAGGCGCAGATCAAGTTTGGGCTTGGTCATCTGGATTATCGCGAAACCACAGCGGTCATGAATATGCCTCTCGCAGCGCATATCAACAGCCGTATCGCGATCAGAAAAGAAACGCGTGACGGCTATGTCGAGAATGACCATACCAGTCAATCGCTGAAAGATCAGGACAATACATCCGCCCGGGCCCAGTTGCAGATACAAACCAGTGAGCAGCATCGCTTGAAGTTGTATGCAGACTATGCAGACCTCAGCAACCAGAATTTTCTGGCGCAGCCACTCACCGGTATGTTTGGTCAACCAGCGCAAAGTGGCGATTCATTCTCACGCGTGTTTCTAAATACGCAGCCCGTTTCACACACCTTGGCGCAAGGATTCAGCATCCAGAGTGAGCGGCAGTTGGCCAACCTCGCGCAACTGGAGGTAATCGTGGCGGCCAGGGACCACAGACATAACCGGCAAACGGATAATGACTATAGCGGCAATGATGTATTGGCAACCTACTATAAAGACCACCAGCAGTTGACCAGCCAGGAGTTTCGTTACAGCTCGGATGCACAGGCGGCGCTACGGTATGTGGCTGGCCTGTATTTCTCGCAGGAAGAGCAATCAAATGACAGACGTGCGGTTTTTGGCAACGATATGGCAACGCTGGTGAAACGGCCATCAGCCACCGTATTCACCCCATTTGGTGCCACTTTTGGCGTAACGGCAGGTGCAATGGTGCCGCTGCAGGCCAAGGTAAATACACAGACCCAGGCCTTATATGCCAATGCCAGTTACGATCTGGACCCTTTTACGCTGCACATAGGTGGCCGCTATCAGTGGGAGCAAAAGCAGCTGGATTTCAGCCTAGATGGTTCACACAGTGGCGCTTTTCGTATCGGCACCTTGAACCAGCAAAAGCAGGCCATGGCTAACCACTTTTTCTCCCCACTGCTGGCGGTGAGCTTTCACCCCAACCAAAGAAATACCTTGTTAGCCAAATTTGCACGGACCTATAAAAATGGAGGCTGGAATGTAGATTTCCTGAATCGGGCACAAGTGCAGGATGGCTATGCGTTCGCACCGGAGTCTGTGGATAGCCTGGAGCTGGGCTGGCATTACCAGCACAGGGCGTTTGATTTAAACACGGCACTGTTTGTGAATCATTACGACAACTACCAAGTGTTCCAGTTTTCCCGGCTAGGCGCAAACACGCAAGTATTGCAGTTACGCAATGCCGCCAGCGTGCGAACGCAAGGGCTGGAGTTCAGCACGCTAGTCCCGATTGGCCAGGCATGGCATATCAACTCAACACTGGCTTATCTGGATGCCAGCTACCTGCGTTTTCCCAGTGGTGGTGCCAATGGCACCGATGCCTCTGGCCAGGCGCTACCCGACGCGCCACGCTGGAGTATGGCCAACACGCTAAATTATGGTTTTCACTCAGGCATGCTAAAAGGCAAACTCGAAGCCAGCCTGCAGCACTATTATCAATCAGCTACTTATAGCGGTATCAGTAATGAGCCAGAAACCAGCCAGCTTGCCAGGAGAAATTTGCTCAACAGTTGCCTCAACTACACCACGGACAACCAGCACTGGCTGTGGAGCGTGTGGGTAAGAAACCTGACCAACCAGCAATTCGCCGTGGCCAAGGGAAAAGACTTTTTAGGTAATCAGATCGCGATTTATAACGAACCCCGGCTATGGGGTGTCAGTGGCGAATATCGATTTTGAGGCTGAAGTGCCTGAATAACGCCAGCACTGGCATGTCAACACTAGGATTGCAACGCGCGAATTTCTGGCAGATTACGCCACCAGCTATACACATCCATGCCACAGCCAAACACATAGCGGTTAGGCACGGTGAGTCCGACAATATCGGCCTGCAGTGGTTTTTGCAGGCCGTTGTCTTTTTCGGTGAGCACTGCTGTCAGTACGCGGCTAGCGCCCGCTTGCTGGCAATACGCCACCACCGCAGCCAGCGTAATACCTTCATCCAGAATATCATCCAGCACCACCACGGTTTGTCCGGCCAAATCCAGTTCTGGCTGCTTGCTCCAGACGATTTCTTGCCCGGCAGTGCCGTGATAGCGATTGGCTTGCAGGTAATCAAGCCGGGCTGGCAATGGCAAACGGCTCATTAACTGGCCTGCCAGATACAAGCCGCCACGCATCACACACAGCAAGATCACAGGCTGGCCAGATAACTGATCACGCAACTGCTCAGCCATGCGATCAATAGCAAGGCTGACTTCTGCCGCTGTAAACACGACATCCGAATGGGCGATCCAGAAATCTGGCGACTGTGCTTGTGCCGCGAGCATGCCTGATTAGATTGCCAGTGATTTCAAATAGCTTCTGAAGCTATCGGCGATTTCAGGATGCTTTAACCCCAGCTCAACGTTAGCCTGCATAAAGCCCAGTTTGCTACCGCAATCATAGCGCTTGCCTTTGTAGCGATAAGCCATCACTTTTTCATATTCCATCAATGCAGAAATACCGTCCGTGAGTTGAATTTCGCCGCCTTTGCCAGGTTTAACATGCTCCAGGCAATCAAAAATACGTGGACTCAACACATAACGGCCGACCACTGCCAGGTTAGAAGGCGCCTCCTCTGGTTTAGGTTTCTCCACCATGCCTTTTACTTCGAGCAAATCATCTGTTTTAGCAATCGCATCGACCACGCCATAGCTGCTGGTTTCTTCTGGCGCCACGGTTTCAATGCCCAGTACTGAGCATTGTTGCTCGGCATAGACATCTACCATTTGCTTGGTGATAGAGACATCACCCACCAGCAAATCATCTGCCAGCAATACGGCAAATGGCTCGTTACCCACGACCGGCTTAGCACACAATACCGCATGGCCAAGACCCAGTGCTTGTGATTGACGGATAAACACGCAACTCACACCTTTTGGCAAAATGCTGTGCACGATATCGAGTAGTTTTTGTTTGCCCGCAGCTTCCAGCTCGGCTTCCAGTTCATAGGCCTTATCAAAATGGTCGGCAATCGAACGCTTGTTACGGCCCGTGATAAAAATCAGCTCAGTCGCACCAGCGGCGATGGCTTCTTCCGCCGCATACTGAATCAGCGGTTTATCAACAACAGGTAGCATTTCTTTTGGGCTGGCCTTGGTCGCCGGCAAGAAGCGGGTGCCTAACCCCGCCACCGGAAAAACGGCTTTTGTAATTTTTTTCATGGTCGTATCCTAAACAAAATAATTATAAAAACAATCAACAATCAATCTTAAATTTAACGGCTTAATACAGATTTTAATTTTAACCAAAGAACGACGCCAGCCAGTATCGCGGTGATCGCATTGGCAATGATCACAGGCCAATCCTGTCTCAATATGCCGTAGATCAGCCATAACAATACGCCTGTCGTAAATATCGTATACATTGGCAGTGATATTCCGCTTAAATCTCTGGTACGCCATGATTTAATCACCTGCGGCACAAATGCTATCGTAGTGCACACAGCGGCAATCGAACCAATACACAGATTTAACGTGGTCATTTCAAATCTTCTACTTCGGCACCAAACGCCTGTAACTTAAGCTTCTTCAACTGGTCACGATATTGGGCCGCTTTTTCAAATTCCAGGTTCTTGGCCGCATCATGCATGGCTTTTTCAACCCGCTTGAGCTCTTTGGTCAAGGTTTTCTCGCTCATGTTTTCATAGCTGGCCTGCTCTTGGGCGGCTTTGCGTTCACGTTGCGCTTCATCTTTATCGTAAACGCCGTCAATAATATCTTTAATGCGCTTGGTCACACCCCTAGGCGTGATGCCATGTTCGGCGTTAAACGCCAGTTGGATTTTGCGTCTGCGATCGGCTTCGTCCATCGCCAGCTTCATGCTGCGGGTAATTTTGTTGCCGTAAAAAATCACCGTACCATTGAGGTTACGCGCTGCACGGCCCGCGGTTTGAATCAATGAGCGTTCAGAACGCAAGAAGCCTTCTTTATCTGCATCCAGCACAGCGACCAATGACACTTCAGGAATATCCAGGCCTTCGCGCAGCAGGTTAATGCCCACCAGCACATCAAATTCGCCCAGACGTAAGTCACGAATAATTTCGACGCGTTCTACCGTATCAATATCACTGTGCAAGTAGCGTACTTTGACGCCATGCTCGCTGAGGTAATCGGTCAAATCCTCAGACATGCGCTTGGTCAACGTCGTCGCCAGCACGCGCTCGCCCACGGCCACGCGTAGTTTAATCTCACCCAGCAAATCATCGACCTGCGTATCGGCCGGCTTCACTGTGATTTCAGGATCAACCAGGCCAGTCGGGCGCGCAATCATTTCCACCACTTGCTGCTGGTGGTTTTTTTCGTAATCCGCCGGGGTCGCCGACACAAAGACGCACTGGCGCATAATGCGCTCAAACTCTTCAAACTTGAGTGGCCGGTTATCCATGGCCGACGGCAGGCGCCAGCCATAATCCACCAGGTTAGATTTACGCGAACGGTCACCCAGATACATGCCGCCAACCTGAGGCACGGTGACATGGCTTTCATCAATAATCATCAATGCCTGCTCAGGCAGATAATCAATCAATGTTGGCGGTGGATCGCCCGGATTGCGCCGTGTTAAATGGCGGCTATAGTTTTCAATGCCTTTGCAAAAGCCAATTTCATTCAGCATTTCGAGGTCAAACCGCGTACGCTGTTCAATACGTTGTGCTTCAACCAGTTTGTTTTCGCTGAGAAAAAAGCTCACGCGCTGGCGTAACTCTTCTTTAATCGTATCCATCGCCCGCACCGTGGCTTCACGCGCGGTCACATAATGGCTGGACGGGAAAATACGGAAGTTATGGATTTTGTTAAATACCTGCCCGGTGAGCGGATCAAACAACTGGATACTATCAATCTCATCATCAAACAGACTGATGCGTACTGCCGTTTCACTGTTTTCTGCCGGGAACACATCGATAATATCGCCACGCACACGAAAGCAACCACGACTAAAATCAAAGTCGTTACGGTCATACTGCATATTGATCAGTTGCGTCACGATGTCTTTTTGCGCAACCTTTTTACCCTGATGGATATGCAGCACCATGCCATGGTACTCACCGGGGTCACCAATACCGTAAATGGCCGACACAGTCGCCACAATGATCGTATCTTCACGCTCCAGAATGGCTTTAGTCGCCGACAAGCGCATTTGCTCAATATGCTCGTTAATGCTGGAATCTTTTTCGATAAACAAGTCGCGCGAAGGCACGTAGGCTTCTGGCTGGTAATAGTCGTAATAGCTGACGAAATACTCCACGGCATTATTCGGAAAAAACTCCCTGAATTCGCTATAGAGTTGTGCGGCCAGTGTCTTGTTCGGCGCCATGACAATGGCCGGCTTGCCAGTGCGGGCAATCACGTTGGCCATGGTATAGGTTTTGCCAGAGCCAGTCACACCGAGCAAGGTCTGAAATTTCAGGCCATCATCAATGCCTTGCGTCAGCTTTTCAATCGCCTGTGGCTGATCGCCAGCAGGGGGAAACGGCTGGTGCAATTCGTATTTACTGCCAGGGAAAGTGACGATCACAAGAACAATCTGGAGACAAGAATGGTATAAATCATATTTTAACTGTTTTTGCGGCCACAGGCGCAGGATTTACAATTTTCAGAGATGCCTTTCGCCCGAACTTTTATCGCAAGAATCAGTCACTTCAAACACATCAAAACAGGCACCAGGGGGATTCCGTGAAACACTTGTTTTTAGCATGCTTATTACTCGGCACATCCGTTGCCAATGCTTATAACCAGCAAGCATTGATGGAGGCCTATTTTGGTGTCGTCATGATCCGCGGCTACAACCTGGATGGTGGCATGGCCTATGGTTCCGGCGTAGTGGTTGCTGATAACAGCGTCGTCACCAATTGTCATGTATTACGCGCCACCAAACAGCCTTGGGTGTCACGCGGCGAAGACAGTTACCCGATCACCAGCGTACGCGCCGATGCCTGGCACGACCTCTGCTTGGTCACCACCCACAATATGCCCTTTAAATCCGTCCTTCGCGGCAATAGCCACGATCTGGTACGCGGCCAGGAAATCACCGCTATCGGCCACTCCAATGGCGTGCCGGCACCCATCACCTCTGTGGGTGAAATTCAGGGCCTCTACCCCACGCAACCTGGCAATATGATACGCAGCAGTGCTAAGTTTTTAATGGGCGCCAGCGGTAGCGGCCTGTTTGACATGGAAGGCAGGCTGGTCGGCATTAACACCTTCAAAACCGCAGGCAATGGCGGCAGCATCCACTTTGCACTGCCAGTTGAATGGCTGGATACACTGGAGAAAATGCCCGCCACCACCGAATTCCCGGTGCATGGCAAAGCCCTGTGGGAAGAAGACGAAGATAAAAAGCCTTTTTATATGCGCGCAGCGGTGCCTGAGTCCCGGCAAGACTGGGCAGCCCTGCAAAAAGTGAGCAGCTTATGGACGCAACAAGAGCCCACCAGCGCAGATGCCTGGTTTAGCCTGGGCCTGGCAAACCTCTCGTTAAAGCAATTCGCATTGGCCGCCAGCGCGTTTGATCAAG
>NZ_DKJH01000024.1:0-33858 GCF_002454655.1 Methylophilus sp. UBA6697 | reverse complement strand
CGATGAGTTTCAGGATACCAACCGCCTGCAATATTTATGGCTGAAATTACTGGGCGGCGCACACAACAGCATTTTTGCTGTGGGCGATGACGACCAGAGTATTTATGCGTTCCGCGGTGCCCGTGTTGGCAATATGAGCGATTTCCAGCGTGACTTTAATGTGCAGAATATCGTCAAGCTGGAAGAAAACTACCGCTCGCACAGCAACATTCTCGATGCGGCGAATGCCATCATCACCAATAACCGTAACCGCCTTGGTAAGAACTTGTGGACCTCTGCGGGCAAGGGCGAGCCGATTCGCATTTATGAGGCTTATAACGATACCGACGAAGCGCAGTTTATTGTCGACGAAGTAAACATGCTGCAAAAAGAAGGCGTACCGCTGGGCGACATGGCCCTGCTCTACCGCAGCAATGCGCAGTCACGCATTCTTGAGCACACCTTGTTTTCAGCCAATATCCCTTATCGTGTTTATGGCGGCCTGCGCTTTTTCGAACGCGCCGAAATCAAGCACGCACTGGCTTATTTGCGCCTGATTGCCAATGCCAACGACGATACCGCCTTATTGCGCATCGTCAATTTTCCGCCACGCGGCATAGGTGCGCGCGGACTGGAGCAACTGCAGGAAGCGGCCCGCCAGAACGAATGCAGTTTATGGCAAGCAGCGACCAATAAAGTCGGCGAAGGCAAATTGGGCAGCAAGGGGCTGGATGGCTTTGTCGCGTTGATCAGGCAGATGGTTGACCATGGCTATGGCATCACATTAGGTGAGATGGCTGAAATGGTGATCAACCTGAGTGGCCTGATGGCGCACTACCAGAATGACAAGGAAGGCGAAGACCGCATCGAAAACTTGCAGGAACTGGTCACTGCCGCCGTGGCATTTAGCAATCAGGCCCTGGGCAATCACCATAATATGGATGAAGATGCCGACCAGCTGACGCAGTTTTTAAACCATGCCAGCCTGGAAGCCGGCGATCATCAGGCTGATGTCGGCCACGAGGCTTTGCAACTGATGACGGTGCACGCGGCAAAAGGCCTGGAGTTTCATAGTGTGTTTATCGGCGGTGTAGAGGAAGGCTTGTTCCCGCATGAGCAGGCTGCTTACGAAAATAGCGGCCTGGAAGAAGAGCGCCGCCTGATGTATGTGGCCGTCACCCGCGCGCGCCAACGCCTTTATCTCACGTATGCCCAAAGCCGTATGCTGCATGGGCAAGTGCGTTACGGTATTGCCTCACGCTTTATCGATGAAATCCCTGTCGACCTGACCAAGCGCTTGAATAGCAAACCAGTCGCCAAACCTTATGCCGCAGGTGGGCAATACAATGCGCAGCCAGTGCAAGCAAGCAGCGCACAATCCAACTACCCGTTTAAGATTGGCCAGAACGTGCGTCATGGCAAATTTGGTGAAGGTGTGGTGGTGAGCTATGAAGGCAACGCCAATGACCTGGCAATTAAGGTGAATTTTGGCAGTGCTGGTCTGAAAACGCTGATGCTGGAATACGCCAAGCTGGAAAAGATTTAAGCAGCAACTTATCTCAAGCCACCATGCCGCTCTTCATTGGCATGGTGGCTAATATTAGCCACATCATCATTGTCATAAATATTTCATCAATATTCACGTCAAGAAACTACTGCCGGCAGTCGATACTGCTTGCATGATATACGCCCCTCCCCAGCTCGAAGTTGAAACCATCCTGGCGCAGAGAAATCTGTTACCGCTGTTTCAGCCTATCGTTGATATTAAACACGCCCGTGTATTTGCGCATGAAGCACTGATCCGGGGCCCGGTGGAATCCAGGTTGCATTCGCCGATTGCGCTGTTTAATGCCGCCAGTTTATGTGGCCTGAATATCGAGATGGAATACGCGGCGCGTGAGGTCATCTTTAATGAGTACAGCCGCACCGATAGGTCTCATCCCTTGTTTGTGAATTTCAGCCCAGACTGCCTGCTATTAAACGAAGGGCATTTGTCTTTTGGCCTGACACAGCTTGAGAAATGCGGTCTCAAACCTGGTGATATCGTGATTGAAATCACCGAGAGCTCTACCATCCGCGATTATGCCGAGCTGCGGGATGCGATCCTGCGCTTTAAAGCATTGGGGTTTAAAATCGCGCTGGACGACCTCGGTGAAGGCACGTCCAGTTTGCGGTTGTGGTCTGAGCTGTCACCGGAATACGTCAAGATCGACAAGCATTTTATTGCCAACATACACAATGACCCGATGAAACTGGAGTTTGTGCGCGGCATCCAGAAAATAGCGGTTGAATCGAATACGCTGACCATTGCCGAAGGCATTGAAACCAAAGAAGAACTGGCGGTGATCAAAGACTTGAAAATAGACTTTGCCCAAGGCTATCTGTTTGGACGGCCGTTCCCCAAGTTTCAATATGCCCTCACTGAAGAGGTGCATAACCTACTGAATAAAAACATTGTTCGCCTGTTTGCTGACCAGCAAAGCCATGCGTCAAAACAGGCCACCGTGGTCGGCTTAACCAGTTACCAAACTGCCGCCATGCCAGCAATGACCAATGAAGAGGTATACAACTGGTTTAACAGTGACACCACGCTCAACTCGATTCCGGTGATTAATCAGCAGGGGATACCGTTGGGGCTGATCAGCCGCTACGACACCATAGACCGCTTTGCACGCCGCTACCAAAAAGAACTACATGGCAAAAAGTCTTGTACGACCTTTATGGATACCCAGTGCCTGATGGTACAAAAAAACATGACCATTCTGGCATTGAGCGAACTGATTCTGGCGGCAGATCCCAAATATCTGCTCAATGGATTCATGATTGTCGATGGCGAGCGCTATGTTGGTATGGGTAGCGGGCACGCCTTGCTACGCGAAGTCACCAATATGCAAATTCACGCCGCGCGCTACGCCAACCCCCTCACTTTGCTACCGGGCAATGTGCCCATCAATGCCCATATTGATAAATTGCTGGAGCGGCGTATCCCGTTTGTGGCCTGCTATTGTGATTTAGACCACTTCAAACCATTTAACGATGCTTATGGCTATCGCCGTGGCGATGAGGTCATTCAGTTTGTCGGCCGCTTATTGAGTAGCATGGTCAACAATGAACATGACTTTGTCGGCCACATTGGCGGCGATGACTTTGTGCTGATTTTTCAAAGCGAAGAGTGGGAAGCCGTTTGTCATGACATCCTGGAGACCATTGCCAAAGTGATGCCGGACTTTTATGACTTGAAAGACGTACAACTTGGCGGCATTCGCATAGAAGACCGTTTGGGTAACGAGCATTTTTACCCGTTTGGCAGTTTGTCCATCGGTGCTGTGCGGGCTTGCTCGGATTCATTTGCCAGCCATCACGAAGTGGCTGGCGCCATGAGCAATGCTAAAAAACAGGCCAAAAAGACCATAGGCAACAGCCTGTTTACTGAGCGGCGCAAGCTATCCGCAAGCGCTTAACCTATATGGTCAGGCTTCGACTTGTGGCGCAGCCCTGAACACATCCTTGTAGCTGATATACTGGAAAGCAAACATCAGGGCATTAATCACCAGCAAGGCTGCAAACACCAACAGTGGCATCAATAGTTGCGCCAGCATCGGAATTAACGCACCCAGAATGCCGATCACCAGCCCCAACCCCAGCATCACCACCAACATGCCAACGGTCATCACCAGCCAGGAAACGCTCATTGGCAGCGTGTATTGCAACATCCCGGCAATGCTGGATTTAATCGCTTTGAGCAAGGGGTAGCCATTCAGGGCAATCAGCATCGGTGAGAACCAGGTGGCAATAAACAAAGGTAACAGCAGTAGCAATACCTTGACGATAAAAGACAGTGTGTTTTCCAAAAACAGCGTCATTTGTGATTCTGTCATGCCCGCTTTGGTCGGCGCGTGCGAAATCAGTGAAGCGAGGTCGCTACTGAGTAGATAGGTCGCCAGTACAGCGTACACCAGGCAGCTGGCACCCAACAGCACTAACGGTTTGAAGTGCAACTGCAATTGCTGCCAGACGGCTGGCGGTGACATGCTGCCCTGCAAATCTACCTGTCGATACAACAGCACGATCAAGGCCATACACACTGGCCAGATCACCACCGAGACCAAGCCCAAAAAACCGAGCAAAGGCAATGAGGGCAACACCATGAAAATCACGATATAGGCCAGTGAACACAACATCCAGACATGCGGCTGTGTGCGGAACAAGGCCAGGCTTTCTTTCACCCAGCGTACACCGCGCTGGCTTCCGGTTTCTGTCATACGTCTCCCTTTTTTATCTTTTCCAGGCAACACAGAATAAGTGGCTGCGCGGACACATTGCTGCGTTGCACTTTATCGCTCGCTCACTTACTCCGCGTTTCCTTAAGTCAACACTTTACGATTCAGCAGTACCCGCTCAAAATGCGCCGGGTCTTTGGCATGCGTGAGCTCGCCCGCGACCGGGTAATAAAAATCATACAGGCGCGATAACCAGAAACGCAATGCTGCCCGGCGCAACAAGGCAGGCCAGTGGATTTTTTCGGCCACTGTGAATGGGCGCTCGGACTGGTAAGCATTCATAAATGCCGCCAGTTTTTCATCCACAAAATTTCCGGCGGCATCGACACACCACTCGTTCGCAGCAATCGCCACATCGTAAGCAAGCACATCGTGGCAGGCATAGTAAAAATCAATAAAGCCACCCAGCACATCGCCATCAAACAACACATTGTCCCGGAACAAGTCACCATGGATCACGCCATGTGGCAAACGTGACAAATCCAGGCCATGTTGGAACTCTAATTCTTCTTGCAGCAGATGTTGCTGTACCGGTGCCAATTTAGGCATCACCTGCTGCGCGGTCATCACGCGCCAGCCCTGCCCACGTTGATTGTGTGACTGCTCATGAAAATCCAGCCCGGCCACATGCATGCGCGCCAATGTTCTCGCCACGGCCTCAATCTGTTTGACATTGGGCTGGCTGACATCGCTGCCTTTCAGGCAACTCACCATCAAGGCCGGTTTACTGTGAATACGGTGCAAGGCGGTATTATTCTGGTCCGTAATGGGCTTGGGGCAAGGGATGCCATGCCGGGACAAATGCGTCATCAAATGGACGAAATAAGGCAGTTCGTCAAAGTCATTCTTTTCAAACACGGTCAGCACAAAACGCGACTGACTGGTTTCAACGAAATAATTGGTATTGGTGATACCGGCAGCGATGCCACGCAAGGTGTGCAGCTCGCCAACATTAAAAGGCGCCAGCCACTGGCGCACTTCATCCAAACTCAGAGTGGTAAAAACAGACATGTTTATTTGCTAACCTGCCAGCAATGGCAGGCGATCAGAATTAGAATCGGAACAGAATCCATTTGGGAACGGACAGTGGACGGGTCGGGCCATCATGCACCCAGTCACCATTACGGTCTTCGCGATGCAAGTAATAAGATTTGCCACTTGGCGGCGTCACTTTCACCATATACACCTCGCCGTTCAAGCTGTACTCCTCGACGTCATTCTCGCCATCTTTGCGTTTATTGACGCTAGGCTGGTCAATCGGTTGCCCTTCAATCACCTTGGGTGGTGGTGGCACTTCTTCAAGCAGCTCGGCATCTTTGGGGGCTGCAGCCCACACCGGCATCGCAATCGCAGCGATGCAGATACCTGCCAGCAATAAACGGGAAAAATCACGCATGGAAGACTCCTTAGTCATTAACGACTATTCTAGCAAAAACCCACGCGCTGGCGGTCACTGCATACATAATAAACTTTGCATCATACTGCCCGGCTAACAACACCAGGGCAAACAATTACAGATAAAGCTGCATCTTGCGCTCGGCCGGGGTCAGCTCAAAGCCTGTGGTTTCATAATGCTTGAAAATCGCATCGACAATCTGTTGCGGCTCATCAATGATCTGAATCAGGTCCATATCCTCGGGCGACGCCATGCCTTCCGCCACCAGCGTATTGCGCAACCAGTCAACCAAACCGGCCCAGAACTGGCTGCCAACCAGGATAATCGGAATCTTGCGGCTCTTACCGGTTTGCACCAGCGTAATCGCTTCCATCACTTCATCCAGCGTACCAAAACCGCCCGGCATCACCACAAACGCGCTGGCATATTTAACAAACATGACCTTGCGCATAAAAAAGTATTTAAAGCTAATGCCGATGTCCTGATACGGATTGCCATGTTGTTCAAACGGTAACCTGATATTGAGGCCAACACTGGCACCACGGCCCGGGAACGCGCCTTTGTTGGCAGCTTCCATCACGCCAGGGCCGCCACCGGAAATCACACTAAAACCGGAGTCTGACAGCAAACGCGCAATTTCTTCAGTGAGCAGGTAGTAAGGATGATCAGGCTTGGTACGCGCACTGCCAAAAATAGACACGGCAGGCATAATGGCTTTGAGGCTTTCTGTCGCGCCGACAAACTCGGCCATAATCTCAAATGCCCGCCAGGATTCATGGCTGACATCATCGCCATCCAACAATTCCGGCTCCACCATGCTTGGTAGTTTTTGACTGCTCATACATCTATCCTTCAAATCACAAACCAAATTAGTGTACATGAAGTCGCTTTGAAATGCGTAAAATACGCCATTGATTTGATTCACGAGAACGCACAATGAAAACCTTGCTTCTGGTAGACGGTTCCAGTTACCTTTATCGCGCCTTTCACGCCATGCCGGATTTGCGCAATTCGGCCAATGAGCCGGTCGGCGCGATTCAGGGCGTGCTCAACATGCTGCGCCGCTTGCATAAAGACTATCCATCAGATTACAGCGCCTGTGTGTTCGATGCCAAAGGCAAAACTTTCCGCGACGACTTGTACCCGGAATACAAAGCCAATCGTGCCAGCATGCCGGATGACCTGCGGGCGCAAATCGAACCGCTGTATGAAACCATACGCGCCATGGGCTGGCCGTTGATTATTGAAGAAGGCGTGGAAGCCGATGACGTCATAGGTGCGCTGGCCAAACAGGCAGAAAAAGAAGGCATCAAAACCATTATTTCCACGGGTGATAAAGACATCACACAACTGGTCAACAACCACATCACGGTGGTCAATACCATGCGCGATGCCTTCCGCAAAACCGATGATGTGCTGGATATCGCCGGGGTTGAGAATAAGTTTGGCATTCCGCCCGACAGGATTATCGACTACCTGATCCTGGTCGGCGACACCGCAGACAACGTGCCCGGCGTGGAAAAAGTCGGCCCGAAAACCGCTGTCAAATGGCTGACCGAATATGGCACACTGGATAACATTATTGCCAATGCCGACAATATCAAAGGCGTGGTCGGCGAGAACCTGCGCAAGGCCCTGCCCTGGCTACCGACAGCGCGCGAGCTAATTACCATCCGCTGCGATATCGGCTTATGTGAGAGTTTTGACGAACTGATTGCGCAAACGCCCGATAAAGAAAAACTGCTGGCGTTGTTTGACCACTTTGAGTTTCGTAGTTGGAAGCGTGAACTGGACAAGCTGCCGGACGGTGCGACTGCGCCCGCGACTGTAAATTCGTCTACATCCACAGTAGAGTCAACGAGTGCAACCCCTGCCGTAACGTATACTCCTGACACGCGTCGCCAGTACCAGACAATTTTAAATGATGCCGACCTGGATAGCTGGCTAGCCAAACTGCAACAAGCTGAGCTAATGTGTTTTGACACCGAAACCACCTCGCTGGATGCCATGCAGGCAAAAATTGTCGGCGTGTCTTTTAGTGTGACTCCGGGCGAAGCCGCTTATGTGCCACTCACGCATGACTATTTTGATGCGCCGGAGCAGCTTTCTTTGCAGGCCACCTTGAACAAGTTGCAGCCAATTCTCGAAAATCCGGCTATTAGAAAAGTCGGTCAGAACCTCAAATATGACATGCATGTGCTGGCCAATCATGGCATCCAGCTGCAAGGTGTGGCGCATGACACCCTGCTGGAGTCTTATGTATTCGAGAGCCACAAAGGCCATGGCATGGATGAGCTCAGTGAGCGTCATCTGGATATTACGCCCATCAGCTACGAAAGCGTGGCGGGCAAAGGTGCCAAACAAGTCGGCTTTAGCCAGGTCACCGTCGAGCAGGCATCAGAATATGCCGCCGAGGACGCAGACATTACGCTGCAATTGCACCAGGCTTTATATCCACAAGTAACCGCCTCTGACAAACTCAATTTCATTTATGAAAAGATTGAATTACCCAGCATGCTGGTGCTGCAACGCATGGAGCGCAACGGCGTACTGATAGACAGCCATATGCTCAATCGACAGAGCAATGAAATCGGCCTGCGTTTGATGGAGGTTGAAAAACAGGCATTCGAACTGGCTGGACAACCGTTTAACCTCGGCAGTCCTAAGCAATTGCAAGAGATTTTGTTCGGCAAACTGGGCATCAAGCCGTTGAAAAAAACGCCATCAGGGGCGCCATCGACTGACGAAGACGTGTTGCAGGAACTGGCGCTGGACTACCCGTTGCCGAAAGTGATTCTGGAACACAGGAGCCTGGCCAAACTGAAGTCGACCTACACCGACAAACTGCCGAAAATGATTAATGCGCAAACCGGACGCGTGCATACCAATTACAACCAGGCCGTTGCCATCACCGGCCGCCTGGCGAGCTCGGACCCCAACCTGCAGAACATCCCGGTGCGCACAGCTGAAGGCCGCCGTATCCGCGAAGCTTTTGTGGCGCCACCTGGCTCGCACATTGTCTCTGCTGACTACTCGCAAATTGAATTACGCATCATGGCGCATCTGTCACAAGATGCTGGCATGCTGAGCGCATTTGCCAACAATGAAGACATTCACCGCGCCACTGCCGCAGAGATTTTTGGCGTGGAGCGCGCGGCAGTCGACAGCGAACAACGTCGCTACGCCAAGGTGATCAACTTCGGCCTGATTTACGGCATGAGCGCCTTTGGCCTGGCACAAAACCTCAATATCGAACGTAGCGCCGCAGCCAATTACATCGAGCGCTATTTCGCCCGCTATCCCGGCGTACGGCAGTATATGAACGACACACGCGAACTGGCCAAACAGCAAGGCTATGTGGAAACCATTTTTGGCCGTCGCTTGTGGGTGCCGGAGATCAACAGCGCTAACGTACAACGGCGCAATGGCGCCGAACGCGCCGCGATCAATGCCCCGATGCAAGGCACCGCCGCCGACTTGATCAAACTGGCCATGATCGCGGTCGACCAATGGCTGACAGCAGAAAAACTGCAAACCAAACTCATCATGCAGGTACACGATGAACTGGTACTGGAAGTGCCGGAGGCCGAACTTGAACTGGTGAAATCCACCTTGCCCAAACTGATGCAGCATGTCGCCACACTGGATGTGCCCTTACTGGCCGAAGTGGGCAGCGGTAGCAACTGGGAAAGTGCGCATTAAATGCACGCCATATGTTAAGGTAATACATCCATCACACACAGGGGACCCGCGATGAAATCGTCGCTTATGATCGGTATTATTTTGATAGCACTTGGCACGGCCGGATTAGTATTCAAAGGCTTTAGTTACGAGAGCAAAGAAACCGTGGCTAAAATCGGCTCGTTAGAAGCCAGTGCGGAAATCACTAAAGATGTCGAGATTCCGCAAGCACTCAGCATCATCGTCCTCGTGGCCGGTGTGGCAATGGTGCTGGTTGGCCTGAAAAAATAACGCTGGCCAATCACCCACGTTTGCCAGTCTTTTCTGACAGACGTTTACTGCGCCCGCTGACAGATCACACCAGAAGTTCTGGTTAGCATACGATTTCATCACAACAACAAGGGAGATTCACATGCTTTGGACGATTGTAGTTGGCATTATTGCAGGTTGGTTGGCCGGTTTGATTATGAAGGGCGATGGTTTTGGCCTGATCTGGGATTTGATTTTGGGCATCGCCGGTGCAGTCGTTGGCGGCTGGCTGTTTGGCTTGCTTGGCCTCAGTGCCAGCGGCGGCATGGTGGGTAGTATTATCGTGGCCACCATCGGTGCAGTGTTCCTCATTTTCATTTCACGCTTGCTCAGGTCCGCCTAGACGCATCACGCAGTACCAGACTAAATGCTGGAAAAGACTACTTTTCCAGCATTACCTTTTTTAGCCAGATACATGGCGGCATCTGCCTTTTCAAGCAAGGCCTCAATCTCTTCTTTTTTCCGTGGCCATGCAAATGCCACACCTATGCTGCAACCCACCGTGATTTCCTGCCCGGACTGAAAGCGGATCGGCTGTTGAATGGATTCGATCAGTTTCTCTGCAATCCTGGTGGCCAGGACGCGCGGATGGTCAGTAAATGTGAGCAGAATCACAAACTCGTCACCCCCAAACCGGCACACCATATCGTCTTCACGTAATACTTTTGGGATACGTTGCGACACCGTAATCAAGACTTCATCCCCTGCCGCATGCCCCAGCGTATCATTGACTGACTTAAAGCCGTCTAAATCCAGAAACAGCAAGATCATGCCACGGCTGACGTTGTGTGCATGGGCGCCACTGGCAATACCGCGCATCAGGCTTAGCAGGCCACGCCGGTTAAACAATCCGGTCAACGGATCTTCTGTCAGCAGTTTTTCCAGCGCATTTTGCTGCGTGTGAAACGCCGTCATATCCATCAGAAAACTGATGCAAAAATTCGACTCATATTCCATGACCCGCGTCAGCGCAATCCTCAGCGGGATTTCATGGCCATCAGCATGAAATCCATGACGTTCCGCCACAACCTTTTCAGAAGTATCTTGCTGCCTGCGTTTTCTGGCATAGGCATTCAATTGTTTCCAGTCGGGAATCATTTTTGAGATATGTTTACCGATAATTAACTGTGCCTGGTAGCCAAACATGCCTTCAAACGCGCGATTGACCATTTTAATAAACCCTTTGGCATCGGTAATCACAATGGCATCAATCGCATTTTGAAAGATGACCCGCATTTGGTGTTCCTTGAACTGTAAATCGCGGGCAAGCTGGCGCTGCCTGGCAAGCATATTTTGCGCAATAGCGGCGCCGATCAAGATCATCGTCCCCAATGTCACCAATGTCGACAAATACCAGCGATCGACCGTCGGCACGGGCCGGGCAAACTCGGCGATCCCCACGAATGCTGCAGCCGCCATCCCGATATAATGCATAATCGTAATGGCCGCGCCCATCACCAGCCCGCTGACGACATGACGCCAGGCACGCAGCCGTTGCAATCGTTCACATTGCTGGCCAAACCATAATGCAAGCACCGCAAGCAACACGGCAGCCACCACAGAAATCAGGACCCACCATGGTTTGAATGTCATGGTCGCGGCGGTACGTATGGCCAACATGCCGCTGTAGTGCATGATGCCAATCCCCAGTCCAATAATCATGCCGCTTAACCATAAATGCTTGACGCCTTTTTCAGCGCGTGAGATCCAGCGCATGGCAGCCCAGGAAGCGACAAAAGCAGGCCAGATAGAGAGCAAAGTGATGAGCGGATCGTATTTAACGGTCACGCAAAGCTCGAATGCCAGCATACCGAGAAAGTGCATGCTCCAGACCGCCGCACCTAATACCGTGGCACCGCTCAATAGCGCAATTTTCTGATCTCTTCTTAACTGGAATTGGGGGGCCAAGTCAGCCAGGTACATGGCTAATATAGAAGCTATTGCAGCAATGAAATAAGACAACACCACCATCCATCCCTCGTAACGGGACAGAATGAGAGAACCTGCTGGACTCACAACTTCAAACAAAAAGTTCGTCAATTGCTGTTATCCAATCACGCATGGTGACTTTATCAGGGTGGAGCGCGCGGATCGATTACCGTACCTGAGCGCTCACGGCTGGCGCTAATTGAATTTAGTGTGTATGCATCACAGTGACATAAATTTAAAAGCGCTCACTGGTATTATGATGACCTTGAAAAACACTTTCAAAACACATTTACGCAAATTAACCATGAATCAGTTCGGCATTTATATCATTGGCGATGAAATCCTGTCTGGCAAACGTCAGGATGCGCATCTTGGCAAAGTGATTTCGCTGCTGTCAGCCCGCGGTTTGCAATTGAGTTGGGCGCATTTTATTGGCGATATCCCCGACCAGATCACCAGTCACCTCAAAGCCAGTATGGCTCGCGGTGATGTCGTATTCAGCTTTGGCGGTATTGGCGCCACGCCGGATGACCATACGCGACAATGTGCGGCCGCGGCCGCAGGCGTGGCGATTGAGCGTCATGCAGGCGCAGTTGCCAATATCGAGGCGCAGTATGGCGCAGGCGCTTACCCTAAGCGGGTGCTGATGGCCGACTTTCCACAAGGCTGCGACCTGATTCCCAACCCAATTAATCGCGTGGCCGGATTCAGCCTGAATCAGCATTACTTTGTGCCGGGCTTTCCTGAAATGGCCCACCCCATGGTGGAATGGGTGCTGGAGACTTATTACAGCCACTTGTTTCATACAGCGGACTATCTGGAACAATCGATTGTAGTGACTGAGGCGGGTGAGAGTGACCTGATTGATTTGATGAACGACATGCTCAGCCGCTATCCGGCGCTGAAACTGTTCAGCTTGCCGCGCACCAACCAGCGTCGTACCACTGAAGTTGGCATGAAAGGCGAAAGCGATTTGGTCAAACAGGCGATGCAGGATTTAAAAACCGGGATATCGGCACTCGGCTACCCTTGGGTAGACGTTTAAACGGCCATGGATTGCCGTCCTCAATGTGGCGCCTGTTGTATTGCGCCCTCAATTACCAGTCCAATTCCCGGCATGCCGAACGGCAAACCGGCGGGCGTCGCCTGTATTCAACTAGACGAATTATTCAGGTGCAAACTGTTTGGTCAACCCGAGCGCCCGGATTTTTGTGGCGGCTTGCAACCCAGCCTGGAAATGTGCGGCGATGCCGAACAGCCGCGTGAATATGCCATACGCTGGCTGAGTGCACTAGAATTGGCGACCCAGCCAGAGACGCCTGGCCATTAGGGTTTACGGTAGGCCCAGCGCATCATGCCCAGCCCGACCAGGATCATGGGCACGCATAACCACTGCCCCATACTCAGGCCCAGAGACAGCAACCCTAGAAAGCTGTCCGGCTCACGGGTGAATTCGACAATAAAACGGAAGCTGCCATAACAGAGCAGGAACAAGGCAGAGATTGCGCCGATGGGGCGTTTTTTACCCGCGAACGTCCATAACACCAGGAACAACACAATGCCTTCCAGCGCAAATTCATACAACTGCGACGGATGGCGGGCCACCTGGTCCACCGCCGGAAACACCATACCCCAATCCGCATTGGTCGGGCGCCCCCATAACTCGGCATTGATAAAATTACCCAGGCGTCCGGCGCCAAGGCCAATCGGCACTAAAGGCGCCACAAAATCCATCAGTTGCAACCAAATCACGCCACGCTTGCGCGCAAACAGCGCCATTGCCACCATTACGCCAATAAAGCCGCCGTGAAACGACATACCGCCCTGCCACAAGGCAAAAATCTCTAGCGGATGTTGCAGAAAATAAGCCGGTTGATAAAACAGCACATAGCCCAAACGACCACCAAACACCACACCCAGCGCAATATAAAACAGCATATCGTCCGGGTCACGCTCCTGCCAGGGGGAGGCCGGATCCAGCTTGCGCAAGCGCTTGACCTGGTATTGCCCCAGCCACAAGCCGCCAAAAAAGCCGACCAGGTACATCAGGCCATACCAATGAATACCGAAACTGCCAATTTGCAATGCGATGGGGTTAAAGCCCGGATGGGTAAACATGCCGTATCACCGTGAAAAAAACTGCATTATACCTGCTCACCACGCCTACGCAGTGACGTCTTGCAGCGCCGCAGGCGATGCCATTCGCCACACCGCTAACAGGCTGATAAGCGCCATCAGCGACATATAGGCGCCCACCCAGGGTAAGCCTCCCTGCTGCACCAGGGATTGCGCAATCGCTGGCGCAAAAGACGCGCCTAAAATACCGCCCAACTGGTAACTCAGACCGGCACCGCTATAGCGCACAGCCACCGGGAACTGCTCGGGCAAAAACGCGCCCATAGGGGCGAACGTCACCCCCATCAAAAACAATGCTGAGAATAAAAACAGCAATATCCATAACCAGTCGCCGCTCCCCAACAATGGCGCCAGTGCAAAGCCCAGCAACAGTGCCAGTACTTGCCCACACATTAGCACCGGGCGCCTGCCAACACGGTCTGCCCACCAGGCCGCAAGCGGTGTCGCCAGTGCCATGCCGATGACGGCCACGCATAACAAACCCAAAAACACTGGCCGCGCGATATGCAGGGTCTGTGTGCCATAGCTCAGGCAAAACACCGTTGCCGTGTAAAACAGGTGATAACACACGCCCATGGCCAGCGCCCCCAATACAATGGCACGCCCATGTTGCAGCAACAAGGCTTTCAACGGCCAGCGGTGTAAATGCTGTGCGGACTGCGCCTGTGCAAATACCGGCGTTTCAGCCAATTTAAACCTGACATATAAGCCCACCATCACCAGCGCCGCACTGATGATAAACGGCACACGCCAACCCCATTGTTCAAACTGGGCTTCGCTCAGGCCAAGACTCAGGGCTAGAAATGTCAGCGTTGCCAGCAGAAAACCGATCGACGGCCCCAGTTGCGGAAACATGCCATACCAACCACGCTTGTTTGCAGGCGCATACTCGGTGGCCAGTAAGGCCGCCCCCGCCCACTCGCCCCCCAGGCCGATACCTTGTGCGAACCTGAGCAAGCAAAGCACGACTGGCGCCCAGACGCCCCAGCTGGCATAGCCTGGTAGCAAACCAATCAAAAAAGTGGCGCTCCCCATTACCAGCAATGAAGCGGCCAGTGTCGACTTACGGCCAATACGGTCGCCAAAGTGACCAAACAATAATGCCCCTACCGGCCGCGCAATAAAAGCCAGGCCAAAAGTGAGCAGCGCATTCAGGGATTGTATGGCCGGATCACTGGCAGGAAAAAATACCTGCCCGATCACCAGCGCAGTGGCCATGGCATAAATATAAAAATCATAAAACTCGATGGCGGTGCCGATAAAGCTGGCAAAGGCGATATGCTTTAATGAAGGTGTCGTCATGCCGGCATCTTAAGGCTGTCGCCAGGTTTTGCCTAGCCAATAAAAAACCGGGGTAACGATCTCTCGTTACCCCGGCTAGCTCACACATACTCAAAGAATGACTGTTTAGGACATTATTTCTTAGCCTCAGCCTCGGCAGTGACACTTTCCGGTTTCCAGCCACCACCCAGTGCCTTGAACAGGTCCACCGACGCGGTCAGCGTATTCTGGCGGCTCTGCACCACAGCCTGCGTAGCCTCATTATGGTTACGCTGTGCATCCAGCACTTCCAGGTAGCTGGTATAGCCTGCCTCATAGCGGTTTTTCGCCACGCGCAGAATATTGCCAGTGGTTTTTTCCTTAGACTCTGCCAAGGCTTCTTGCTCACGGTATTGTTGTGCATTCACCAGTGCGTCGCTGACTTCGGTAAACGCGGTTTGCAAGGTGTTCTGATAAGTTGCCAGCACTTGCTTTTGCTGCGCTGTCGCCTGATCCAGACGTGCATTCAAGCGGCCGCCGTTGAAAATCGGCATGCTGATATCCAAACCAAGTGACCAGACGCGTGCAGGCGATTTCAGCAAGTTATTCAGCGCGATACTTTCACCACCATAAGTGGTGGATAGCGAGATACTTGGGTAAAACGCCGCGCGTGCCACGGCAATGTTGGCATTGGCTGACACCATGTCCTGCTCTGCCTGGCGCACGTCCGGACGTGCTTCCATCAGAGCTGAAGGCAGACCGGTTGGCGCGACTGGTGGGGTTGGCATCGCCATCAGGTCACCCGCCGCGATTTTCAGGCCAAGATCATTGGTCAGCAAACCAATCTGATGCTCACTCAAAGCGCGCAAACGCTTCAATTCCAGCGTCTGCGTTTGCAGCGTGGTGACGACCAGCTCCGCCTGATGTGCGTCCAGAATGGTAGACACGCCACCTTCAACCCGACGTTTGGCCAGATCCAGGCTGTCCTGTGCGGTTTTCAGGTTTTGCGTATTGACCAGCAATTGCGCATCCAAACTGCGTATCATCAGGTAATGATTAGCCACCAGGCTGGACAATGACCAAGTCACCGCCTCTTTGGCATAACGCGTTGCCAGCAGTTGCGCACGCGCAGCTTCATTGGCACGGCGCAGTTTGCCCCACAGGTCCAGCTCATAACTGCCGTTCAAACCGACTTTGTAGGTTTTACGCGGGTTGTTGCCAAACACCGGGAACACACCGGATTCGGTGACACGGTTACGTAAACCAGAACCTGTTGCGGTGACAGTAGGCAACAAGTTACCGCCGATTTCACGCATTTGCGCATCAGCCTCTTCAATGCGTGCTACAGCCAGTTGCACGTTATTGTTTTTGGCCAGCGCAGTGTCTACTAGCTGGTTTAACTGGCTGTCATTAAACAGTGTCCACCATTGCTGCAACGCCAGTTGCTGCTCGGTACTGAGTGCGTCAGCACCCGCAGCGCCATATTGGTCTGGCAACTGCGGTGCCGGACGCGAATACAAATCACCCAGCATCTGGCAACCGGTCATGGACAAGGTCAACAACCCCAGCAGCAATGATCGCTGTAACGGTTTTAATGCAATTTTCATTGTCGGTTTCATACCGATTCCTCTTCTACAATGTGCCCATGGTGACGAACCTTTTTCTCATTGGTCAACCAGGTAAAGAACAACGGGATAAAGATGGTGGCAATAAACGTTGCCAGCAACATACCGCCAAACACACCAGTACCCATAGACTGACGGGCTGCCGCACCTGCCCCGGTCGCAAATACCAGCGGGATAATCCCCAGCATAAACGCCATCGATGTCATCACGATCGGTCTGAAACGCAGACGGGCTGCTTCCAGTGCTGCTTCAGCCAACGGCATGCCTTCTTCCATTTTCTGTGACGCAAACTCCACAATCAGGATGGCGTTTTTCGCCGCCAGGCCGATCAGGGTAATCAAGCCAATCTGGAAGTAGATATCGTTGTTCATGCCACGTGTCAGCACGGCAATCAACGCACCTGTCATCGCAAATGGAATCGCCATAATCACCGCCAATGGCAATGCCCAGGTCTCAAACTGCGCGGCCAGGATCAGGAATACCATAATGGTCGCGAAGGCAAAGGCCACCAGCGCAGCGGAACCAGTACGATTCTCCTGGTAGGCTTGGCCAGTCCAGGCAATCTGGTAGCCATCCGGCAGGTTTTCCTTGGCAATTTTTTCCACCAGTTTAATCGCATCACCCGAGCTCACACCAGGGGCACCGCTACCAAACACTTTGGCAGACAGCAGGCCGTTGTAGCGTTCAAGTTGCTCGGCACCAACAATATTGCTGACCTTCGCCAATGCCGACATAGGCACCATATTGCCGTCCGGATTTTCGGCGGTTGGCTGGCTACGCACATACACTTTACCCAAGTCTTCCGGCTTCATGCGGTACTCAGCCTCCGCCTGCAACTGCACGCGATAGGTACGGCCACTACGGTTAAAGTCATTGACGTAGAGCGAACCCATGGTGCTTTGCAAGGTGGCGTAAATATCCGCAATTTTCACGTTTTGTGACAGCGCTTTGGCTTCATCGACCTCAATAAACAACTGAGGCACGGTCGGCCGGAAGAAGCTGTTAATACCGGTCAATTGCGGGCTCGCACGCATCGCATCCATAAAGTTATTCATGACCTGCGCCAACTTGATCGGATCGGTATCGCCATGGCTTTGTACATACACTTCAAAACCACCGGCAGAACCCAAGCCACGAATCGCAGGCGGGTTCACGGCAAAGCTCAAGCCATCTGGCTGGCTCATGCCGATGCCAATCAATTTACCCACCATTTGGTCAGCATTGGTGGTGCGTTGATCCCAGTCTGTCATACGCACAAACATGGTCGCAGCATTGGTTTTGTTCGCGCCTGTCAGCAATTCAAAGCCGTTCACCGCAAACTCATGCGCCGTTGCCGGATCTTTAGCGATAGTCGCACGGATGTTTTCCGTGGTTTGTGACGTACGCTTCAAGGTCGCGCCATCGGGCATCACGACGATACTGATCACATAGCCCTGATCCTCTGGTGGTACAAACCCACCCGGTACTGCACGGAACAGGAAAATCATGACCACTACCATGGCACCGAACACCACAGCACCAATAATCTTGTGATGCAGGGTCAGGTTAACGGTACCGGTGTACAGGTTGGTCAAGCGGCTAAAGCCACGGTTAAATTTCCTGAAGAAGGCATTTTCATGGTGACCATTCTTCAAAATCATGGCGCACAGAGCTGGCGTCAGCGTCAACGCTACTACGCCTGAAATCACCACAGAAATAGCCACCGTGACCGCAAACTGGCGATACAACTCACCGGCGATACCGCCCTGGAAAGCTACCGGCACGAATACCGCACACAACACCAGCACAATCGCCACCACCGCCGCTTGTACCTGGGCGATAGACTTGATCGCCGCATGTAAAGGATTGAGGTTTTCTTCCTTCATCAAGCGTTCGGTGTTTTCCAGCACCACAATCGCATCATCCACCACGATACCAATCGCCAGAATCATGGCAAACAGCGTCAGCAGATTGATTGAGAATCCAAACAGATACAGGCCGGCAAACGTACCCACAATCGAAATTGGCACGGCAATCATCGGGATCAAGGTCGCGCGCCAGCTCTGCAGGAACAGGAACACCACCAGCACCACCAGGATCAGTGCTTCACCAAAGGTATGAAACACTTCCTTGATAGTGGCTTTCACAAAGTCACTGGTATCGTAAGGAATGTTGTAATCCATGCCTTCCGGAAACTTCAGCTTCAGTTCGTCCACTTTGGCCTTGATGGCTTCGGCAGTTTCCAGCGCATTGGCGCCGCTTTGCAAGAAGATAGGTAACGCTACACCAGGCTGCCCATTCAATGCAGAAGCCACGTTATAGGTTTGTGCGCCCAGCTCAATACGCGCCACATCCTTCAGGCGCAGGACGCCGTTAGGACCTTGCGCACGGATAATAATATTACCAAACTCTTCAGGCTCAATTAAGCGCCCTTTGGCTGTTACCGTAAACGCCAACTGCTGATTCGGCGTGGCAGGTTCGGCACCAATTTTACCGGCAGCATACTGCGCGTTTTGTGCGCCAATCGCGGCAGAAATATCACTGGTAGACACACCCAGCTGCGCCATACGGTCAGGACGTAACCAGACGCGCATGGAGTAATCCTGGCCACCAAAAATAGTGACATCACCCACACCTTTGATGCGCTTGAACTCATCCAGCACATTCAGCGTGGCGTAGTTACTCAAGAACAAACGGTCATGTTCTTTTTTCTTGGAGATCAGCATCACCACCAACAGAATATCGTTGGAGCGCTTTTGCACCACGACACCGGTCCGGCGTACATCTTCCGGCAAACGCGGCAAAGCAATGTTAACGCGGTTGCTGACGTTAAAAGTCGCCTGGTCAACATTGGTGCCAATATCAAACGTGGCGGTAATGGTTAAAGTACCGCTGCTGTCAGAACTGGAGTTAAAGTACAGCAGGTTTTCCACCCCGCTTAACTGCTCTTCAATCGGTGCTGCCACGGTTTTAGACAGTGTTTCAGCACTGGCACCAGGATAGCTGGCCGTAATCAGCACAGTTGGCGGCGCAATTTGCGGATATTGCGCAATCGGCAATTTAAATGCCGCTGCCAACCCTGCCAACACGATGATGATAGACAGCACGCTGGCAAAAATCGGCCGTGTGATAAAAAATCGGGTCATATCGTTTTCCCTGAGACGGGCCTGAATATTGAACTCAGGCCCCAGATAACATGATTAAATCAAAAACAAACTAAGCATTTAGCAAATAAGGCTATGACCAAATTAGCTTTTAGCTGGCGCGGCAGGTGCAGCATCTGCCGCATGCGGCGCCACAGGTGCACCCGGACGGACTTTGATCAGGTTATCAACAATCACCTGGTCACCAGCTTTCAAGCCATCGAGTACGATCCAGCGATCATTGAACCAGCCACCCGCCACGATAGGACGCACAGCCGCGACGGTTTTGCCTTCCTTGTCTTTTTCGGCCACAAAGATAAATTTACCTTGTTGACCAGTCAGCACCGCTGTTTGCGGAATCAGGAAGACGCCATCGCGCTTGCCTGTGATCAAACGCACGCGGACAAACTGCCCTGGCAACAATGCACGGTCAGGGTTCTGGAACTCGGCCCGCAGTTGTTGCGTGCCTAATGCCGGATCGATCTGGCTGGCAGAAAAGTTAATTTTGCCTGATTGTGAATACTCGCTGTTGTCAGCCAGAATCAGTCTCACATCTTGCACACGGCCCGGGCTCAAATGGCCGCCCAATGCCAGCAAGTCAGACTCAGACAAACTGAAACGCACCCAAATTGGCGACACTTGCACGATGGTACTGAGCAAACTGGTATTCGCATTCACCAGCGCACCTTCGGATAATACAAAACGACCCGCTATACCACTTTCAGGTGCTTTAACATGGGTGTATGACAGGTTTAACTCCGCCTCACGCAGTTGCGCCTGATATTGCAACAAGGTCGCAGAAGCGACGGTGTTATCAGAAGCCGCGTTATCATATTCACGCTGGCTGATGGATTTAGTTTCCAGCAAACCTTTTAAACGCAGCGCTTCACGTGCAGTTTGTTCGATACGGGCTTTTTGCTGTGCAATCAGCGCCCTGGCTTGTTCAACTTGTAGTTGGAAAGGTACAGGGTCAATCAGGAACATATCCTGACCGGCTTTGACCGACTCCCCTTCTTGATACAAACGTTTCAAGACAATACCGCCCACACGTGGACGGACTTCAATTTGTTTGGCACCCTCGGTTTGCGCCACGACCTCGGTTTGCACCGGTACCGTTTCTGCCGTGACTGTTTGTGCAGTCACTGGCATGGCTGGCATGCCGCCCGCCGCAGGGGTTTGTTCGTTGGATGATTTTCCGCAAGCACTCAGTACAACGCCCAAAGCAAGCACAAGCAGCGTACGACGAGGCTGGATAGTCTGTGAAATCAACATGTTATCCTCTAAAAATTTTTAAAATAGACTTGATTACATACAATCTTGGATGTATATTATATACAAACACGAATGTATGTAAATGGGTTTTGCAAAAAATTTGCCGTACAAGCTGCCAAAAACGAGTCAGCGGTCACAACTGGTAAAATACACAACCTACAAGAAACTTTAATGAATATGAAAGAGCGATAGAAACTTATGGTACGTAAAACCAAAGAGGATGCCGCAATCACCCGCCAGCGCATTATTGATGCTGCACGAGAAATGTTCCTGCAAAAGGGCGTCAGTCGCACCAGCCTGGAACAAATTGCCACACACGCCAGCGTGACACGGGGCGCCGTCTACTGGCACTTTCAAAATAAAGCTGAACTGTTTCACGCGATGCGCGAAGAGGTCTACCTCCCCCTGATCGACCGCATGGACGATACCCTGCTCGGCAATAGCGAGGAAGCCAATAGCGACCCGCTGGGCCGTATCCGCAAATATATGGCAAGCACCATTCTCATTCTGGACGACGACCCAACCACGCGTGCGACCTATGAAGTCATGATGACCAAATGCGAATATGTCGATGAGTTTGCCGATGTATTGAAATCAATTTTAAGTAACTGTAGCGGACTGGTGCACAAAATGGAACAGGCTTATGCCAAAGCCCAGGAAATTGGCCAGGTCGGCATTCAGCTGACCGCCGCCGAACTTGCCATGGACTCGCACCTGTTCTTCTCCGGCCTGCTGCATATGTGGGTGAAAGACACCGAAGGCACTTTATTTCGTGACCACGCCTTGCAACTCATAGACACACATATCAAGCTGCGTAAAAAATAAGCAAAAATTCCTGTTTACGGATTCCCTGATCCGCGATTTGCAGTTAAAATAGTCGGTCTTTTCACTGATTTATCAATCACATGCAAATCGGCCCACACATACTGAAAAACAATCTGGTTGTCGCACCCATGGCGGGCGTGACCGACAGGCCTTTCCGTATGCTGTGCAAAAAAATGGGCGCCGGATTGGCCGTGTCGGAGATGGTCACATCCAACTCCTTATTGTATGGCAGTGAAAAAACCAAACGCCGCGCCAACCACGAAGGCGAAGTCAGCCCGATTTCAGTACAGATTGCAGGCGCCGAACCAGCCATGATGGCCGAAGCCGCCAGACACAACGTCGACAATGGCGCGCAAATCATCGACATCAATATGGGCTGTCCGGCCAAAAAAATCTGTAACGTGATGGCAGGTTCTGCCCTGCTGCGTGATGAGCCATTGGTCTCACAAATTCTCAGGGCGGTGGTCAATGCCGTTGATGTACCGGTGACCCTCAAAATCCGCACCGGCTGGGACAGACAAAACAAAAACGCGATCCAGATTGCCAGAATGGCCGAGGATCTTGGCGTGCAGGCACTAACTATTCATGGCCGCACCCGTAACGATCTTTATCATGGCGACGCAGAATACGATACGATTGCTGCCGTCAAACAGGCAATCAACATTCCATTGATTGCTAACGGTGACATCACCACGCCAGAAAAAGCCAAATTTGTGCTCGACTACACCAAAGCCGATGCGGTGATGATTGGCCGCGCCGCACAAGGCCGTCCATGGATTTTCCGTGAAACAGAGCATTTCCTGAACACCGGCGAACATATGCTGGCACCCACTGTAGATGAAATTCACCAGGTGATGCTGGAGCATTTGCATGACCTGTATGACTTCTACGGCGACCTCACCGGCATGCGCGTCGCCCGCAAGCATATTTCCTGGTACACCAAAGGCTTGTCAGGCTCGGCTGCTTTCCGCCACAACATGAATACGCTGCAAACCATAGAATTACAATTACAAGCTATTAACGACTTTTTTGCCGAACTCAAAGCGAAGAATGACCGACTGGTCTATGTCGACAACGAGGAGAACGGTGATGAGGAGTTGGCAGCATAATGCAAAACGATAGTAAATTGAGTCTCGCTGTGCGCGAGTCACTGGACGACTATTTCACGCATCTCGATGGGCAACCGCCGCATGCCATCTACGACATGGTTCTGGGTTGTGTCGAAAAACCCATGCTGGAATACGTATTAAACAAGGTCGGCGGCAACCAGAGTAAAGCTGCAGACATGATGGGCATTAACCGCAATACCCTGAGAAAAAAAATGGCCGCCTACGGTCTGGAATAAACTACACCGGGCCTGATGACATTTCATCATCAGGCCTTTTCATTTTCTTTATCACGCAATTCCACTCAAATTCATTATGACGATTAAACGCGCGCTTATCAGTGTTTCCGATAAAACCGGTGTGCTTGAACTGGCACAATCCCTGCACCAGCTTGGTGTAGAAATCCTTTCTACTGGCGGCACCGCCAAACTGTTCCGTGACAACAATATCCCCGTGAAGGAAGTCAGTGACTTTACCGGCTTCCCGGAAATGCTGGATGGCCGCGTCAAAACCTTGCACCCGAAAGTACACGGTGGTTTACTGGGTCGTCGCGATTTGCCTGAACATGTAGCGGCCATGCAGCAATATGGCATTGAGAATATCGATCTGCTGGCGGTGAACCTGTATCCGTTTGAAGCGACCGTTGCCAAAGCCAACTGCACATTAGAAGATGCGATTGAAAACATCGATATCGGCGGCCCGGCCATGGTGCGCTCCGCGGCTAAAAACTGGAATGACGTGGCGGTGTTGACCGATGCGGCGCAATACGCTGAAGTCGTCAATGAGCTGAAAGCCAATAACGGTGCCGTCTCCAAAGCAACACGCTTTCAATTGTCTGTGGCTGCGTTTAACCGCATTGCACAATATGACGCAGCGATCAGCAACTATCTGTCCGCCATCGACTTTACTGAAACAGAATCCGCTGGCAAGCCAGTGTTGAGCCAGTTCCCTGGCCAGATGAACAGCAATTTTGTCAAAGTGCAGGATCTGCGTTACGGTGAAAACAGCCACCAGCAAGCGGCGTTCTACCGTGACTTGTACCCGGCACCGGGCAGCCTGGCCACCGCGCAACAGTTACAAGGCAAAGAGCTCAGTTATAACAATATCGCCGATGCTGATGCCGCCTGGGAAGCCGTAAAATCCTTCACTGGCCCGGCTTGCGTGATTGTGAAACATGCCAACCCATGTGGCGTGGCATTGGGCGCGAACGCGCTGGAAGCCTATAGCAAGGCTTTCAAAACTGACCCGACCTCGGCCTTTGGTGGCATTATCGCCTTTAACAGTACGCTGGATGGTGCAGCCGCCGAAGCCGTGTCTAAACAGTTTGTAGAAGTACTGATCGCACCGGACTTTACACCAGAAGCGCTGGCCATTTTCACGGCCAAAGCCAATGTGCGCGTGTTGAAAATTGCTTTACCGCAAGGCGGCAATACTGCCTGGGAACAGGGCCGCAACGCGGTAGACTCCAAACGCGTAGGCTCCGGCATTCTGCTGCAATCTGCCGACAATCACGATTTACAACTGGCCGATATCAAAATCGTCACCAAGCTGCAACCGACCCCGGCACAACTGCAAGACCTGCTGTTTGCCTGGAATGTGGCCAAATATGTGAAATCCAACGCCATCGTTTTCTCTGGCAATGGCATGACCTTGGGCGTGGGCGCTGGCCAGATGAGCCGTGTCGACAGCACCAAGATCGCCGCCATCAAGGCACAAAATGCAGGCCTGAGCCTGCAAGGTTCCGTGGTCGCTTCAGATGCCTTCTTCCCGTTCCGTGACGGCGTCGATGTGCTGGCCGACGCGGGTGCCAGCTGCGTCATTCATCCAGGCGGCAGCATGCGCGACGAAGAAGTCATTGCCGCTGCTGACGAACGTGGCTTGGCCATGGTAGTGACTGGTATTCGCCACTTTAGACATTAATTCTATAGCCACAGAGGGCTCAGAGATCACAGAGAACTTCTTTAATCATGTTTTCCTCTGTGGTCTCTGTGTCCTCTGTGGCTCAAACTCAATTAGGTAATACAAAATGAAAATTTTAGTGATTGGTTCTGGCGGTCGTGAGCACGCACTGGCATGGAAAGTGACACAAAACAAAGAGGTCAGCCGTGTGTATGTGGCGCCTGGTAACGCTGGCACGGCCACCAACCCGGATATGGTCAATGTGCCCATCACCAAAATTGACGAACTGGTGAAGTTTGCCGAAGACGAGCAAATCGCGCTCACCATCGTTGGCCCGGAAGCACCATTGTCACAAGGGGTGGTCGATGCTTTCCGCGCGGCGGATTTAAAAATTTTTGGCCCGACCAAAGCGGCAGCACAACTGGAAAGCTCCAAAGACTTCGCCAAGGCGTTTATGGTGCGCCACAACATCCCAACCGCCAAATACCAGACTTTTAGCGATGCAACCCAGGCGCATGCCTATATCGACGCCAACGGCGCACCGATTGTGATCAAGGCCGATGGCCTGGCTGCCGGCAAAGGCGTCGTGGTTGCCATGACACTGGAAGAAGCGCATACCGCGGTGGATGCCATGTTGTCAGACAACAAGCTCGGCGATGCAGGCGCGCGCGTCGTGATTGAAGAGTTTTTAACCGGCGAAGAAGCCAGCTTTATGGTCATGGTCGATGGCAAAAACATCCTGCCTTTGGCCACCAGCCAGGATCACAAACGCCTGCTGGATGCTGACCTGGGTCCGAACACCGGCGGCATGGGCGCTTACTCGCCAGCGCCAGTAGTGACACCAGAGATTCACGCCAAAGCCATGCGCGAAATCATTGTGCCTACGGTAGAAGGCATGGCAAAAGACGGCATTCCCTATACCGGTTTCTTGTATGCCGGTTTGATGATCAGCCCCAGCGGCGAAGTCAAAACACTGGAATTCAATTGCCGCATGGGGGATCCGGAAACACAACCGATCATGATGCGCCTGAAATCAGACCTGGTGGAACTGGCCGAACATGCTGTGGATGGCACACTGGACCAGGCCAAAGCCGAATGGGACTGGCGTTTTGCCTTAGGTGTCGTCATGGCGAGTGCACACTACCCTGACACACCAAGACTGGGCGACGAAATTACTGGTCTGCCAAAAGACGTGCAAGACGGCCATGTGTTCCACGCTGGCACCACACTCAAAGATGGCAAGGTCGTCACCAGTGGTGGGCGCGTATTGTGTGTGACCGCATTGGGCGAAACCGTAAAATCTGCGCAGCAGCAAGCGTATAAAGTGCTGGAGAAAATCAAGTTCGACGGCGCGCAATACCGCAAGGACATTGGCTACCGCGCCATCAAGAACTAAGCGCCATTAGAGCTCACGACCATGACAGACCAGATCCAGCCTCAAGCCGTTTTTGATTTCCTGCAAGGCTTGCAAGCACGCATTGTAGACGCCGTAGAACTCGTTGATGGCAAAAACTTTTTGCAGGACAGCTGGCAACGGCCAGAAGGCGGTGGCGGCAACTCTTGCCTGCTAGAAGGTGGCAATGTCTTTGAACGCGCCGGCGTTGGTTTTTCACATGTGCTAGGCAATAAATTACCCCCGGCCGCCAGCGTCGCGCACCCGGAAGCAGCTGGCCGCCCGTGGGAGGCCATGGGCGTCTCCCTGGTGTTTCATCCGCACAATCCCTATGTGCCGACAGTGCATATGAACGTACGCTTTTTTGTCGCCAAAGCGCAACAGGCAGGCGAACAGGATATCTGGTGGTTTGGCGGCGGCATGGACCTCACGCCTTACTATGGCTTTGAGGATGACTGCATCCACTTTCACCGCGTGAATAAAGAAGCGTTGGCACCGTTTGGCGCAGACTACTATGCCAAATTCAAAAAAGAATGCGATAGCTACTTCTTCCTCAAGCACCGCAAAGAACCGCGCGGCGTCGGCGGCGTATTTTTTGATGATTTCAGTGAGCTGGGATTTGACAAGAGTTTTGCCTTGCAACGTGCAATAGGCGATGCTTTTGTGAACGCCTACCTGCCGATTGTGCAACGCCGCAAAGATACGCCGTATGGTGAGCGCGAACGCGATTTCCAGGCCTATCGCCGTGGCCGTTATGTCGAATTTAACCTGATTTTTGACCGTGGCACCATTTTTGGCTTGCAATCGAATGGCCGTACTGAATCTATCCTGCTGTCTATGCCGCCGATTGTGAAATGGCGCTACGACTGGAAGCCGGAAGCCAATAGCGCAGAAGCCAAATTGTATAGCGACTTTTTGATTGAGAAAGACTGGGTGTAAACATGCAAGTTTCAATAGAAGCCAGACAACAAGCGCAAGCCCTGCTGGACTTTATTGATCACAGCCCCAGCCCCTGGCACGCCGTAGACACGGTAGCCAATCAACTCAAAGCGCATGGCTTTACACCGCTGCACGAGAGCGAATCCTGGCAGTTTCAGGCCAGTGGAAAATATTTTGTCATACGTGATGGCGGCTCCATCATTGCCTTTACGCTCGGCCAGCAAGCGATTGCAGACAGCGGTTTTCGCATCGTTGGCGCGCATACTGACTCCCCCGGCTTGCGCCTCAAACCGCAGGCAGCTTATAGCACCGAAGGCGCGGCACAATTAGGGGTAGAGGTCTATGGCGGGCCTATTTTGGCCACGTTTACCGACCGTGATTTAAGCCTGGCCGGGCGCGTCGTGATACGTACCGCTGAAGGCCTGGACACCCGATTGGTCAGGCTGGACCAACCGCTCGCACGCCTGCCTAACCTGGCAATACACATGAACCGCGAAGTCAATGAAAAAGGCCTGGCGCTTAACAAGCAAACCGGCCTGCCGTTGATCTTTGGCCATGCGGCAAATACTGCCGCAGCAAAACAATTACTGACTGAAACCCTCGCGGGCAAACTGGCCATACCAGCAGAGGCCATCGCCGGGTGGGACCTCGCACTCTATGATACCCAGCGCGGCAGTTTCTGGGGCATAGACCAAGAATTTATCGCCAATAGTCAACTGGATAACCTGGCCTCCTGCCACGCCGCACTTGAGGCGCTGATTAGCAACGAAACACCACAGTCCACGACGATTTGCGCCCTGTTCGACCACGAAGAGGTCGGCTCAGAAAGCGCCACCGGCGCCGGTGGCAGCTTTTTGCTGGATGTGATCAACCGTATTTGTTTATGCTCAGGACTGACACAAGAGGACCAGCTCCGCAGTTTTGCCAATAGTTTCTTCATCAGTGCCGATATGGCGCATGCGTTTCACCCGAATCATGCTGGCAGCTACGAGCCTTGCCATCATGTACACATCAATCAAGGGCCGGTGATCAAAACCAACGCCAACCAGCGCTACAGCACCAATGCCGTCACTGCTGCGCGCTTTATCCAGCTATGTGAGCAAGCACAGGTGCCGCACCAGCAATATGCACACCGCACTGACTTGGGTTGCGGCAGCACCATAGGCCCCATCATGGCGGCACAACTGGGCATTGCCACAGTGGATGTCGGCAATCCGATGTGGGCCATGCACAGCATCCGCGAAAGCGCAGGCGTGCTTGACCATCGCTATATGATTGCCACATTGCAGCAACATTACGCCAGCTAATTTCTCACCAGCATTGACGCTGGTACAACGATTGCTTTACCCTAGGCGGATAAGGGGAGAATCAATCAATGTTAGAACAATTATTGCGCAAAAAACCAATCCAACCACATGCGCACACCGGCCTGAAAAAATGTTTAACCGCCTTTGACCTGGCCTTACTAGGCATAGGCGGTGCCATCGGCACCGGCATCTTCGTACTCACCGGCATTGCCGCCGCCACGCAATCAGGCCCTGCCGTTGTACTATCCTTCATTATTGCCGCCATCGCTGCGGGCTTTGCTGCCCTCTCTTATGCCGAGCTATCGTCGTCCATAGGTGGCTCTGGCAGCGCCTATGGCTATAGTTATGTGGCATTTGGTGAGTTTGCCGCCTGGATGATGGGCTGGATGCTGTTGCTTGAATACGGCGTCGGTGCCGCTGCGGTGGCCAATGGCTGGTCGGGTTATTTTGTAAACACCTTGAGTAACCTCGGCTGGCAAATGCCAGAGCACCTTACCAAAGCGCCCATCCTTGGCGGCTCGATCAACCTGCCCGCCTTTGCCATTATCTGGATATTGACCTTGCTGCTCATGGTCGGCGTCAAGGAAAGCGCCCGCGCCAACAACATCATGGTGATAATCAAACTTTCCACCATTGCCATTTTCCTGGCCTTATCTGTTGGCCATATCAGCACCGCCAACTGGCAACCATTTATGCCATTCGGCTGGTTTGAAACCTTAGACAATGGCAAGAATATTGGTGTACTGGCCGGCGCCTCGCTGGTATTTTTTGCCTATTTTGGCTTTGATGCCGTGTCTACTGCCGCCGAAGAATGCCAGCAACCACAACGCGACTTGCCTATCGGCCTGATTGCTTCGCTGACTTTTTGCACCATCATTTATATCATTGTGTCTGGCACACTCACCGGCGTGATTCCCTATACCGAGCTCAACACGTCTTCTCCGGTAGCTTACGCGCTGACCAAGCTAGGTTATACCTGGTCATCGACACTGGTCGCCACTGGCGTACTGGCCGGGCTTATTACTGTATTGCTGGTGCTGCTCTATGGCCTGACCCGCATTTTATTTGCCATGAGCCGCGACGGTTTGATTTCACCTGTGTTTTCAGCAGTGAACCCCGAACGCCAAACCCCCAGCAAAATCATCCTGATGTGCGGTATCGTCGTCTCTATCGTCGCTGGCTTTATTCCACTGGGGGAGCTGGCCGAAACCGTCAATATTGGCACCCTGGCCAGTTTTATCATGGTGTGCTTTGGTGTCATGCGCTTACGCAAAACTCACCCCGAACTTGCACGCCCGTTTAAGAATCCGTTTAACCCACTGATTCCGGTCGGCGGCATTATCTCGTGCGCGGCACTGATGTCCTTTTTACCGGCAGAGACCTGGCACCGCTTTATCTCCTGGGCCGTCATCGGTGTGATTTTTTACTTTGTTTACTCGCTGAGACATAGCAAGTTACGTGCATAAACAGCAATAAAAAAAGCCGACTAATCAGTCGGCTTTTTCGTATCACAGCAAGGCTGGAATTACAGAGACAACACCCAATCAACGATGGTTTTGATGTCTTCGTCTTTCACTTGTGGGCTGTTTGCAGGCATAGGGATATTACCCCAAACACCAGCACCACCTTTTTTCACTTTTTCAATCAGCTTGGCTTCAGCCGTTTTGTCGCCTTTGTATTTTGCTGCAACATCTTTGTATGCAGGGCCTAATACTTTGGCATCAACACTATGACATGCCAGGCAACCACTTTTTTGTGCCAGTGCTTTAGCTGCAGCGGCGTCAACAGCGTGTGCTGAACCTGCCATCAACAAAGTCGCTGCTGCGATTGCGGATAATAAAACTTTCATGCGATCTCCTTGAATATCCTCTAAACAAATAGAACCCCGTAATGCAATTCTCATGCATGTGGCATATTACCTGACCAGACAAAATCTACAATAGAAAAACCGTTAAAACCAACGGTGATTCACATAATTTCAACCGGTTTGGCGTTTTGCCAACAAGCTAAAAACGCACGTGCAACGCTACGGTTGACACGCGTCACAATAACGTTACAAGGTCTCGATCGAGTATTCCGCACTAAGGACATGCTTACGTCCCGGGTTAATCACCACCATGTTGTCCATGGCGTTGGTCGTTTCCACACAAATGGTTTTACGCCACTCTTCGCCGACACCCATATCGCCCATGGCGCCGGCTTTTTCGGCGCCCGGATTCCACACGACGGTGGTATCACTGCCAGATTTAGAGACATGGATAATACGGTTAAAGCCGCTGTCGTGAATGGCACAATCAGAACTGTGATGCACATAGACACGGTCATACTCTTTACCGTCAAATGTCAGTGCATTGTGCTCCACGTTGCGCTCGTACTTGAGTAACTTATCCAGGTAGACCAGGTCTTGCATGCCAGTGATTTTAACGTTCGATAAATCGCTGACATTAAAGTAAGTGTGAAATGCTTCACTGATCACAAACGGATGTTCCGCCAGGTTGGTGGTGGCCAGGTCAATACGCAAACGGCGACCGATAGTGATCGTCAAGGTCAGTTCATAGGGGTAAGACAGTTGACGCTGGGCTTCTGGGGTTTGCTGCATTTCGAGAATAATGCGCGTGGCACCGGTAGGCGTCGCGTCAATATCCATTACGCGCCAGGGAATCACGCGCGCAAAGCCGTGCGGACACAGCGTGCTGTCAGTGGGGTGTGCGCCAAACCATGGCCAGCAGATAGGTGTACCACCACGAATGGAACGACCTTTGACATAGCGCGCATTGCTGGAGAGCCATAACACCGGATTGGCCAGGAACTTGGGTTGCCACTGCATGACATGCGCGCCTTGCAAGGCAATCTTGCCGGTCGCCAGCGGGTTATCAATTTCCAGATACTGCAAACCATTTTCGTCCTGCCATTGGGTGACATGCGCGTGCAAAGTCATGCGCTTGGTCATTTCCATACTGTTGGCCAGGATACTACATTCGTCGCTCATTACTTCCCTCTCTCAATCTGCGCTACATCACGCACCGCACCTTTGGCAGCGCTGGTACTCATGGCGGCATAGGCACGCAAAGCTGGCGAAACAACACGCTCACGATTCAATGGCTTCCAGGCATCCCGGCCTTTGGCATCCATCTGGCCGCGGCGATGTGCCATTTCCTCGTCACTAATCACCAGGTGTATCGTCCGGTTAGGGATATCGATTTCGATGGCATCGCCTTCTTGCACCAGGCCAATCGCACCACCTTCGGCCGCTTCCGGCGACGCATGGCCAATACTCAAACCGGAGGTTCCGCCTGAAAAACGGCCATCCGTGAGCAAGGCACAAGCTTTGCCCAGGCCTTTGGATTTCAGGTATGAAGTGGGGTACAGCATCTCTTGCATGCCAGGGCCACCGCGTGGACCTTCATAACGAATCACCACCACATCACCGGCGACGATTTCATCATTCAAAATGCTTTCTACCGCCGCATCCTGACTCTCGAACACACGGGCGCGGCCGTTAAATTTAAGAATGCTGTCATCCACACCTGCCGTTTTGACAATACAGCCATCCAGCGCAATATTGCCGTAGAGCACGGCCAAACCACCATCTTGTGAGTAAGCATGCGCTTTGTTACGGATGCAACCATTTTCGCGGTCATCATCCAGCTCAGGCCATAACATACTCTGGCTAAAGGCAATCGTGGTCGCAACGCCACCGGGTGCAGCACGGAAAAACTTTTTCACTTCTTCATCTTGCGTGGTGACGATATCCCATTTGGCCAGCGCATCGCCCATACTAGGACTATGAACGGTTGGCACATCAGTATGGATGACACCGGCACGATTGAGTTCCGCCAAAATGCCCATCACACCACCGGCACGATGCACATCCTCCATATGATACTTGCTGGTTGCCGGGGCAACTTTAGACACGCAAGGCACCTGGCGTGAAATACGGTCTATGTCTTTCATGGTGAAATCCACACCCGCTTCATGCGCAGCGGCCAGCAAATGCAGCACAGTATTGGTTGAACCGCCCATGGCCACATCCAGGCTCATGGCATTTTCAAACGCCTGCATGGTCGCAATGCTACGCGGCAATACGCTGTAATCATCTTGCTCGTAATGGCGCTTGGCCAGTTCTACAATCAGGCGGCCTGCCTGCAAAAATAATTGTTTGCGTGCAGCATGCGTCGCCAGCGTAGAACCGTTACCTGGCAAGCTTAAGCCCAGCGCCTCGGTCAGGCAGTTCATGGAGTTAGCGGTAAACATACCAGAACAGGAACCACAGGTAGGACAGGCAGAGCGCTCAATCTCAGCCACTTCAGCATCGCTGACATGGCTATCAGCCGCTTCTACCATGGCATCGACCAGGTCCAGCTTGCGCACATTGCCCTGCCAGTTCACTTTACCAGCTTCCATCGGGCCGCCAGACACGAACACTACCGGGATATTCAAGCGTAGTGCCGCCATCAGCATGCCGGGGGTGATCTTGTCGCAGTTGGAGATGCACACCAGNNTTGACCATGTATTCCACGCTGTCAGCAATCAGGTCACGGCTAGGCAAGCTATACAGCATGCCGCTATGGCCCATGGCAATACCGTCATCCACGGCAATGGTATTAAATTCTTTGGCAACCCCGCCCGCCTTCTCAATCTCACGGGCGACCAGTTGGCCCATATCTTTTAAATGGACATGACCTGGCACAAATTGCGTGAACGAGTTGGCCACCGCAATAATCGGCTTGGAGAAGTCTTCATCTTTCATACCGGTGGCACGCCACAACGCGCGAGCACCAGCCATGTTACGACCTTGCGTGGTCGTGTGAGAACGGTATTTAGGCATGAGAAACACTAGGATTGTCGTTAAAATCTTATTTTAACTGAATCCGCAGCCGCATGCGCGCCTGAAACAGGTTTGTTACATTCAGGTGAACAAGCGATGCCTTATGCACTGCTAGCAGCAGCGCTTAATCCCGGTCCACTTTTGGTCTTGCCACTGCTTGAAGAATTCAGCACGTGAAAGCGGGGCATGTGCCTCTGGCTGCCCGGCGTGCGTGTCTGCATAATGGGCCAGATAACGCTCATAAGCATCATCCCCAGAGAGCTGGCGTATCCGCTGCCAGACTTGCTTTAACCAATACGCACGCATTTCGCCTCCTTAAACCAAGCGCGAGGCAACATAAGCCACCTCACTCGACGGCCTGACCGGCTGTCCGGCAAAATAGCGACGACTCATCCTGGCCATATCCAGCACAACGACCCATAACATGGCGACAAAAAATAATGTTAACCAGGCATCCAGTTGCTGGTTAAAAATTAATTGTGGTGCCACAGCGGCTTTTTCTGGCGGCAAAACGCCGCCAGCCAGTTTTTGCGACAAATCATTTGCTGCCGCAAAAAAGCCAACGCGGATAT
>NZ_DKJH01000020.1:0-32218 GCF_002454655.1 Methylophilus sp. UBA6697 | reverse complement strand
AGCGGAGTTTAAACTCCGCTTTTAATGAGTGCAAATAATAACAACAAATGTCGTCAGTTTCGCAAACTTTTTATGAATTTTTGGCGATTTATTTCACCAGCGGCATTTGCAGCCGCCAGCTATTATTTGTCGCCGCCTAATTCAATGCTGTAACGCCAGAACTGGTCTTCAGCTTCAAAAATGACTTTTGAGGCTTCAGGATCACGGTTGCCAGCTGGGTACTGGTGTACCGGCTTCTTGTCTTCAGCCCAGGCTTTGACCACTGGATCTACCAGGCGCCATTGTGCTTCAGCTTCAGAAATGTGCAGGTAGTTGGAGTTGTCACCTTGCATCAGGTTCAGCAGCAGGGCTTCGTATGCATCTACGGAGTCGTCGCTATCCCAACGGTTGGCCGCATCCAGCTGAATGGTACGGGTTTGTACATCCAGGCCTGGAATCTTGGATTGGACTTCCAGTTTAATACACTCGCGCGGCTGGATACCAATGATGAGCCAGTTTTGATCCTGGTCATTGATCTGCAGCGGTGCTTTTTTGAAGCGGATAGAAATACGGGTATCGGCTTCGTGCAGGCGCTTGGCGGTGCGGATGTAGAACGGCACACCTTTCCAGCGTGGATTGTCGATAAACAATTTCAGCGCGGCATAGGTTTCAACTACGCTGTCATTATTGCCCAGCTCTTCCAGGTAACCAGGCACTTTTTCGCCATTGATTTCACCGGCAGCATATTGCGCACGGAAAGCATGTTTTTCCAGCTCGCTCACCGGGATCGGGCGAATTTCTTCCAACAGTTTGATTTTTGCATCGCGCACGCCTTCAGGAGACAGGTCTTTCGGCTGTTCCATGGCAGTCAGTGCCAATGTTTGCAGAATGTGGCTCTGCAACATGTCGCGCAATGCGCCAGTGCTGTCGTAGAACTGCGTACGGTCGCCTACACCCAGCATTTCGGTGTTGGTGATTTGTACGTGATCAATGTACTGGTTGTTCCAGATTGGCTCTAACACGGTGTTGGTAAAGCGTTGCAGCAAAATGTTTTGCAGTGCTGATTTACCCAGGTAGTGGTCGATACGGTAGATCTGGCTTTCTTTGAGATGCTTGGTGATTGCGGCTTGCAGCTCTTTCGCAGATGGCAGATCGGTACCAAATGGTTTCTCGATCACCACACGGCGCCAGTATTTGTCTTCTTGCGTCAGGCCAACATTGGCCAATGATTCCACCACTGGGGCGAAGTCAACTGGACGCACGGACAGGAAGTAAGCCAGGTTTTGCGGGAAAACGCTTTCGTCGCTGAGGGTGGCTTTCAGTTTGCTAAATGCATCCGGGTCAGTCGGTGGGTTGGCGTGGTAGAAGTTACGCGCGATAAAGCGCTCAAACACAGCCTGGTCATACCCTTTTTTAAATTTGGCATCCAGCATGCTTTTGATGTCTGCACGCCAGGCTTCCAGGTCAACCACTTGACGGCCAACGCCTACAATTTTCAGGTCTGCTGGCAAGCGGCCCAGTGAGTCCAGTCTGAACAGACCAGGATAAAGTTTTACGCGGGCCAGGTTGCCACTAGCGCCAAACAGCACCAGTGTGCATGGATCAATTTTATTCGTCATTTCTAACCTTAAGATAAAAATGTAAACGGGAAAGGGCAAGCCTTTCCCATATATTTGCTACCGTAAGTTCTCACTCTTTGAGTACTCACAGCCGCTCTAAATAATAAGCAAAAAGCCTCTCGACACGAGAGGCTCATATTGATTACTTAGATGATTTTACTGCGTGACCGCCAAATGCATTACGCATCAGGGACAACAGCTTGTAGCTATAACCATCTGCATCCTGGCTGCGGAAGCGCGCTTGCAATGCTACTGTCAGCACTGGTGCTGCAACGCCTTGCTCAACGGCTTCAACTACTGTCCAACGACCTTCGCCGGAGTCAGCAACATAAGGAGCGATGCCTTCCAGTGTCTGATCACCTTTCAATGCTTCGGCTGTCAGGTCCAGCAACCAGCTACGTACCACGGAACCATGACGCCACAATTCAGTGATTTGTGCCAGATCCAGGTTGAAGTCTTCTTTACCTTTGATCAGGTCCAAACCTTCGGCAAATGCTTGCATCATGCCGTATTCGATACCGTTATGGATCATTTTGGTGAAGTGACCGGAACCTACTGGACCCACGTGCGCCCAACCGCGGTCAGCGTGTGTCAGTGCTTGTGCATAAGGTGCCAATACGTCTGCGTATTGCTTGTCGCCGCCGTACATCAGGCAGTAACCGTTGTCCAGGCCCCAAACGCCACCGGAAGTACCACAGTCAATAAAGCCGATACCATGTTCAGCTAACATTGCGCCACGGCGCTGACTGTGTTTGTAGTTTGAGTTGCCGCCGTCGACGATGATGTCGCCTTTGTTCAGCAGAGGGATCAAATCTTTGATTTGATTTTCGGTGATTTCACCAGCTGGTAACATCAACCAGACAATTTTTTGGCCTTCGAGTTTGCTGACTGCATCAGCGACTGAGGTTGCTGCTTCCAGACCTTCTTCTTTTACGAGTCTGTTAACGAATTCGGTATTGAAGTCAAAACCAACCACGTTAATTTTGTGACGCAGCAAGCGTGCAGCCATGTTGCCGCCCATTTTGCCCAAGCCAATCATTGCTAATTTCATTCGGATTTTCCTATGGTGTGAGGATAGTTTTAAGAGACACCCATCTTTTGGATGGCATGAACTCGATCAGTGCTTCGGATAATTTTGCAGAATTATCATGTCGAGTCAGATATAATTATAGCAAATGCAGTCACGCACTAAAAGGCTGCGCACGCTTTTTTGTATTGTTTTTTACAGGTTTTCTATGTCTTTGAATTCTCAAACTCGTTGGCACTCGTTTCAATCTCAGGAAGAAATTAACCAGGCAGCACTCAATAGAGTGCTGGCAGCAGCGGATGCAGCCATCGCCAAACATGGTAGTTTTCTGGTTGTACTGGCGGGTGGCAGCACCCCCAAAGCCGTTTATCAATTATTAGCCAAGGCAAATGCCGACTGGGCTAACTGGCATGTGTATCATAATGATGACCGCTGCCTGCCAGTCGATCATGTCGAGCGTAACAGCAAGATGGCGCGCGATGCCTGGTTAAGTCATGTGGCGATTCCCGAAAGCCAGATTCACGATATTCCGGCTGAATTGGGCAATATTGAAGGCGCCAAGGCGTATGCGGAAACGCTTAAAGGTGTGCGTACGTTTGACCTGGTGATTTTAGGCCTGGGTGAAGATGGCCATACTGCCAGCCTGTTCCCGGGCCAGGTGGTGAATAACACCGCCGATGCCGTGCCGGTATTCAACTCTCCCAAACCGCCAGCAGACCGCATTACGATTAGCCAGGACCGCCTGAATAATACGCATGAAGTCATGTTCCTGGTGACGGGTGCGGGTAAGCAGGAGGCTGTCGATAACTGGCGTAATGGTGTGGCTATTCCGGCGACCTTGATTCAATCGCCGAACGGTGTCGATGTCTATTGCTTTGGTGTGGCGTTGAGTTAGTATTTTTTAAGCCACAGAGAACATAGAGGCCACAGAGAGAAATCTTTGTGGCTTTTTTATTCACTCTGTGGCCTCTGTGAACTCTGTGGCTGATGATATTTTTTTAATTTTTTTCGGCTAATAGCTTTTCAAGCAAGTTGATTTGCTGTTGTTGCAACTGAATCAGTTCCTGCCACTGTTGCTCACGCAAACCGTCCAGCTTTTCATGGAGCAGCAAAATCTCTAATTCTGCTTTTAAATTCACTTCGTAGTCGTGCTCGGCCTGACGTCTGTCAACTTCTGACTGCCGGTTTTGCGACATCAGGATAATGGGTGCCTGAATGGACGCCAGCATGGATAAAAACAGGTTGAGCAGAATATAGGGATAGGGGTCGAATGCGCGGTCATAGTGCAGCAGAATGACGGAATTCAGAATCACCCAGCTCACTAGAATCAGCACAAAAATGAAAATAAATGACCAGGAGCCGCCAAAGCGCGCCATGGCATCAGCCGCGCGTTGGCCACGACTGGGCGTTTCGTGGGTGTGATGCACGGCCAGGTTGCGCGAAACCGGATGGCGCTCGGTCATATGCCGGGCGACACGTTGCATATGTTCATCCATGGCCTCGTACTGCGCGCCCATCAGGCCTTCTGCAATATGGTGCTTGCGGGTTGTCATACGCAACGTCCTTCGATGATTGGGCTTAATAGGCGATCAGGTTTTTTGAATAACAATATTAGGGAATTTTGCGCTGTGGTCGAGGCTGGCGATGGCAATTTTACTCGCAGCTTTACGCGCGATCTCTTTATAGCTTTGCGCAACGGCACTGTCAGGTGAGGCGACGACAGTGGGCTGGCCACCATCGGCCTGCATGCGGATGTTAATATCCAGCGGCAGGCTGCCGAGTAAGTCTATGTTGTAATCACTGGCCATCAGAGCGCCGCCACCCGTGCCAAAGATATGTTCTTCGTGGCCGCAGTTAGAGCAAATATGCGTGCTCATATTTTCGACGATGCCTAAAATCGGGATGCCGACTTTCTCAAACATTTTCAAGCCTTTGCGCGCATCAAGCAGGGCAATGTCTTGCGGGGTGGTGACGATAATGGCGCCGGTTACCGGGATTTTTTGTGCCAGAGTCAGCTGGATATCGCCAGTGCCCGGTGGCAGGTCAATCACCAGGTAGTCCAGGTCTTGCCAGCGTGTGTCGCGTAATAATTGCTCTAACGCACCAGTGACCATAGGGCCGCGCCATACCATGGGGGTATCAGTGTCGACCAGAAAACCTATGCTCATGGCCTGGATGCCATGCGCACGCATAGGTTCTATGCTTTTGCCATCGGCACTATCCGGGCGGCCGGAAATGCCCAGCATCTGTGGCTGGCTAGGGCCGTAAATATCAGCATCCAGCAAACCCACAGTAGCCCCTTCGGCGGCTAAGGCCAGCGCCAGGTTCACTGAGGTAGTGGATTTGCCGACGCCACCTTTGCCCGAGGCCACGGCAATCACATTTTTCACGTTCGGTAATAAATTGACGCCACGTTGTACGCCATGCGCCACGATGCGGCTGCCCACATTCACCGTGATCTTGGCAATGCCATCTATGCCTTTAAGTACGTCAGTCACTTGCTGGCGAATCGGCTCCAGCTGGCTCTTCGCCGGGTAGCCCAGCACCACATCCAGGCTGACATCATTGCCATTGATTTGAATGTTCTTGATCGACTTCGTGCTGAGGAAGTCTTTGCCGGTATTGGGGTCTATGCACAGTTTTAAGGTGCTTTGAATGATTAATTCGCTAATGGCCATGCTTGAGGTTCCTGCAGAAATTCCTGACTAAATGAATCAGGAATTCTACTCCAACAGACCCTCTTCGTCATGTTATCTACGGGGGATTTGTCGCTGGCCGGTATCCATCATGCGATTGGTAAGTTGGCTGTAAGCTGCGGGCACGCTTGGGTAAGCTAGGCGTAAGCCTGAGCGGATAGTGTAAGCAGGTCGGTAGTTGTGGTTTTAAACCGGACATTTAGTTTTTACATTTATCAGGAGACATCATATGAAGAAAATTCTCGCATTCACGCTGTTAGCCATCAGTTTTTCTGGTGCGGCTAGTGCAGATACTTTGCTACAAACAGTACAGCAAGATGGTAGCTTTCAGACCTTTGCCAAAGCGGTTAAAGTGGCAGGCCTTGAAGACGCACTCAATGGCAGCGGCCCGATTACCTTGTTCGCGCCCAATGATGCTGCGTTTGCCAAGTTGCCCAAAGCCAAGCTGAATGCACTCATGTCCAATAGCGAGGCGCTCAAGAAAGTACTTTCCTATCATGTTTACCCTGGCAAAATCACCCAGGCGGACGTGAGCGCGGGTAAGGTGAAGTCATTGGAGGGCGCTGATTTACAGTTATCGGTCACCGATGGCGTCAAAGTGAATAATGTGAAAGTGGTTGGCGATGAAATTAATGCCGATAACGGTGTGATTCATACGGTGAGTGCCGTGCTGATGCCTAAAAGTTAATCAGGAAAATGCTGGTGAGGCCGGGCAACAAATTGCATCGGTCTCGCGGTGTTTTCAGGATGTTAGGACCTGTTCGCACGTTTTACCAATGATTAAAGATAAAGATTCGTTGAAACTGCAAGGGGTTTGCTAAAATAGCGGTTTTTATCTTGGTCTTGTTTTCATGACACGCAAACTTCTGGTGACGTCCGCCTTGCCATATGCCAACGGCAGCATTCATTTGGGGCATCTGGTTGAGTATATTCAAACCGATATCTGGGTGCGTTTTCAGAAAATGCAGGGCCATACTGCGCACTATGTCTGCGCGGACGACACCCACGGTACGCCTATCATGCTGCGTGCAGAAAAAGAAGGTATCACGCCGGAAGCGCTGATTGAGAAAGTGCATGCCGAGCACAGTCAGGATTTTGCCGAATTTTTAGTGCAGTTCGATAACTATTACTCGACCAACTCGGAAGAGAATCGCCAGTTGTCCGGCAATATTTATCGTGCGCTCAAGGCCAACGGCAAAATTGCCACCAAAACCATAGAGCAATATTTTGACCCGGTTAAAAACATGTTTTTGCCGGACCGCTTTATCAAAGGCGAATGCCCGAAATGCCATGCCAAAGACCAGTACGGCGATAACTGCGAAGTATGCGGCACGACCTATAGCCCGACGGAGTTGATTAACCCGTTCTCGGCCGTGTCTGGCGCGACGCCGGTGCGTAAGGAAACTGAGCACTACTTCTTTAAACTCAGTGAGTGTGCAGACTTTTTGCGTGACTGGACGCGTTCTGGCACCTTACAGGCCGAAGCTGCCAATAAAATGAGTGAATGGGTGGGCGAAGCAGGCGAGAATAAACTCTCTGACTGGGATATTTCGCGCGATGCGCCTTATTTCGGTTTCGAAATTCCGGATGCACCAGGTAAGTACTTCTATGTCTGGCTGGATGCGCCGATTGGTTATATGGCCAGCTTTAAAAACCTGTGTGCCAAAGCGGACATAGACTTTGATGAATACTGGAAAAAGGATTCGACGACAGAGTTGTATCATTTTATCGGCAAGGATATCCTGTACTTCCATGCCTTGTTCTGGCCTGCAACACTGGAGTATTCTGGTCACCGCACGCCAACCCAAGTATTCGCGCATGGCTTTTTGACCGTGAATGGCGAGAAAATGTCCAAGTCGCGTGGCACGTTTATCACTGCACGTAGCTATCTGGAACATGTGAAGAATCCGGAATACCTGCGTTATTACTATGCGGCCAAATTGAATGGCAGTATGGAAGACATTGATCTCAATCTCGAAGATTTTGTCGCCCGCGTCAACAGTGACCTGGTCGGTAAATACATTAATATTGCCAGTCGTACAGCCGGTTTCGTGGCTAAAAAGTTTGATAACAAGCTGATTGATGCCCGGCATGCGGTGATTGAGGAGATGCGCGCTGCAGCCCCTGCAATTGCCGAGGCATATGCCGCCCGTGACTTCGCGCGTGCGTTGCGCGAGATCATGAAGCTGACGGATGCTGCCAATGCTTATGTAGCCGAAGCTGCGCCCTGGGTAGTTGCCAAAGATGACAGTAAAGCGGCTGAGCTGCATACTATTTGCAGCAATGCATTGGAGATGTTCCGTTTACTGACGATTTACCTGAAACCAGTGTTGCCAAATATTGCCGTGGCCGTGGAAGCGTTCCTGAATGTGCAGCCATTGCAGTGGTCCGATGTTGGCCAGGGCTTGGGCGCGCAAACGATACAACCTTATAATCATATGGTGACGCGCCTGGAAGGCAAGCAGATCGAAGCCATGGTGGAAGCCAATAAAGATAGCTTGCAAGCGGCGTCTACACCGGCTAAAACGGAATCGGCTGCGAAAACATCGGCCAAGAGTGAGGCGAAAGCGGATACGCCAGCGGTAGAAGAGGGCGCGTATATTTCGATTGATGATTTTACCAAGGTCGATCTGCGTATTGCGCACATTGTCAGTGCCGAACATGTGGAAGGGGCTGAAAAGCTACTCAAACTGTTGCTGGATATTGGTGAGGAAAAACCGCGTCAGGTATTTGCCGGTATTAAGTCTGCCTATGACCCGGCCACGCTGGTAGGGCGTTTAACCGTGATGGTGGCTAACCTGGCGCCGCGCAAGATGAAGTTTGGCATGAGCGAAGGCATGGTGCTGGCGGCCAGCGATGAGCGTGGCGGTCCTTATATTCTGTCGCCAGACAGTGGGGCGCAAGCAGGCATGCGCGTGAAGTAAGGCGAATGTAAAAGTAAGTGGTGCTGGCGCGAGTTTGTGCTGGCACTTCTCTTCTTTTTGCGTGTCGTTTATTGTGCTATATCAAAGCTTCACCGGCAGTTGGCTGTTCTAATCATATTTGAGCAAAGTGTGGCACCTTGAAAGAGCGTGGCGCTTTTCACAAAACGGCTAACACATTGATTTATATTATATTCAATCATATAATATAAAGTTATATATTGTTGACGGACGGTCCATCACCCAATGGCAAAACCTTTAGCAGCAAGCAGTGCGAATCCCTGGCAAGGGCTGGATATCCAGTCTGAGTGGGAGCGATTTAGTCAGCGCGATGCATCCTCTGCTGAGGTATGGACCTCTCATGTATGGGTCGATAATATGCATTGCGCCGCTTGCAGTGGGCGTATTGAACAAACTATCAAACAACAGCGCGGCGTGCTTGCCGTACAAGCCAGCGCCGCTTCCAAACGTGTCCGCGTGGTCTGGGATGCGAAACAAACTTCCCCTTCTCACTGGTTTGCCAATTTAAACGAGATTGGTTACCCGGCGTTACCCCTTAACGAATACAGCGCTATTTCGGATCGTACTGTCCAGCAACGCAAGATGTTATGGCGCCTGGTCGTGGCCGTGTTCTGCATGATGCAGGTCATGATGTATGCCTATCCTACTTATTGGTCTGATAGCAATGATATGGCGCCAGATATGGTGCAGCTCATGAAATGGGCCTCCTGGGTGCTGACCCTGCCGGTCATGCTATTTTCAGCTACGCCGTTTTTGTCCCAGGCCTGGGCAAGTATCAAGCAGCGCCAGTTAGGCATGGATGTACCGGTGTCGCTGGGTATTCTGGCAGCGTTTGTGATGAGCACATTGGCCACGTTTGCGCCAGGCGGCTGGTGGGGTGACGTGGTTTATTATGACTCGCTGACCATGTTTGTCAGCTTTCTGCTGATTGGTCGCTGGCTGGATGTCAAATTGCGCAACCGCACGGCTGGTGCCTTGGAAAACATGATGCGCCGCTTGCCACATGCGGTGCTTAAGAAAAATGCCGCCGGTGAGTGGGTGCAAATCGCCGCGACTAATATCAATGTCGGCGATGTGCTTTATGTGCGTCCCGGCGAAGTGTTTGCGGCCGATGGCCTGATCTTGGTTGGCAGCACAAGTGCTGATGAGTCCATGTTGACTGGTGAATCCGAGCCAGTGATGAAGCCCGCAGGCGCAAAGGTCATCGCTGGCTCCGGCAATTTAACTTCTGCCATTGAAATGCAGGTGGAGCAGGTAGGCGAGGGCACGCAATACCATGCGTTGGTCAACCTCATGGCGTCTGCTTCTACTGAAAAACCTGGCATTGCCTTGCTGGCAGATAAAGTCGCGCAACCATTCTTGTGGGCTGTGTTGCTGGCCGCCATCTATGCTGTTTTTTACTGGTGGACGACCGATCCTGCCAAAGCGATTATGTCGGCTGTGGCCGTACTTGTCGTGACTTGTCCATGTGCATTATCCCTGGCAACGCCCGCGGCCATGCTGGCTAGTGCTGGTACTTTTGCCAAAGGCGGTGTGCTGATCCGCCGTTTGCAAGCGATACAGGCGATCAGCGAAGTGGACACCGTTGTATTCGATAAAACCGGCACCCTGACTGAGAATGTGCAGCAAGTGACATTGGCAGACAGTCACGCAGACTGGGATTCGCAATGGCTACTTGATGTGATTGCCAGCATGAGCCGGGATTCCTTGCATCCGGTAGCTCAGGCCTTGCATGGCTTTGCCTTGCAGCATGATGCGCAAGATCAACTGCCTATGCAGGATTGGCAAGAGATTGTCGGTGGCGGCATGTCTGCTACATTTCATGCACCAAACGGCGCATTACTGCCGGTGAAGCTAGGCAATGCAGAATTTTGTGGTGTAAGTGATGAGGCCGAGAGCGAAGCGTTGCGCCAGGTGTATGTCACTACAGGCGAAATCACGCTGATGCGACTGACGTTGTCCGAGCAGGTAAAACCACATGCCAAGGCAGCGATTTCACAATTAATTGCAAATGGGCTTGATATTCAACTGTTATCTGGTGATAGAATAGCGCCCGTTAAAAACCTCGCAGCGCAACTGGGAATCCAGCGCGCATTCGGGTTACAAAAAGCAGCAGATAAGCTGCAGCATGTAAAGTTGTTGCAACAACAGGGGCGGAAAGTATTAATGGTTGGTGATGGTTTGAATGACGGCCCTGTCATTGCAGCAGCGCATACTTCTATTGCAATGGGTTCCGGCGTCCCTTTGACGCAGGCACAGGCCGATATGGTGGTGTTGGGTAATGATATCGGTGTGCTGGTTTCGCTCATTTCGCATTGTCAAAAAACCATTCTCATCGTAAAACAGAATTTGTTGTGGGCTGCGTTGTATAACGCAGCTGGTGTGCCATTGGCGATTATGGGCTTATTGCCTGCCTGGTTAGCCGGGTTGGGCATGGCGGCCAGTTCGCTTTTGGTATTGCTGAATGCATTACGTTTGACCGACTGGAATAAGTCGGGCTGGCAGAAAGGTCAGGCATAGCGTTATGGAAATTGCATTTTTATTGATCCCGCTGGCGGTGTTGCTGGTGTTTGTCATTCTGGGTGGCCTCTGGTGGGCAATCCAGACCGGGCAATTTGAAGACCTGGAAGAAGAAGGTTCCCGAATTCTTGAGCAGGATTAAGAATTTTTGAACAGGATTGATATGTGTCAAATCAGATGTGTGACAAGTCTGAGATGATCAGGTTGAACAACTAAATTTTTTAGAATTTTTTTAGTGTTGGGTGTTTGTTTTAATCATTGGGAGAAATCCATGCAAAATGCAACCGTGAAGGCTGCGACCTATAACGATACCGTGGTCCGCCAGTTTGCCATCATGGCAGTGGTCTGGGGTGTTGTTGGTACATTGATGGGCGTGATTATCGCGTCTCAGCTGGTGTGGCCAGAGCTTAACCTGGGCTTGCCGTATACCTCTTTTGGCCGTTTACGACCACTGCATACCAATGCAGTGATTTTCGCATTTGGTGGCTGTGCTTTATTTGCTACCTCATACTATGTCGTGCAACGTACCTGCCAGACCCGTTTGTTTAGCGACAAACTGGCCAGTTTTACTTTCTGGGGCTGGCAAGCCGTGATTGTCGCCGCAGCCATCTCCTTGCCATTGGGTTATACCCAGGGTAAAGAGTACGGCGAACTGGAGTGGCCAATTGATATCCTGATTGCGATCGTATGGATTTCTTACGCGGTTGTGTTCTTCGGTACGATCGGTATCCGCAAGGTCAAGCATATCTACGTAGCTAACTGGTTCTACGGTGCCTTTATTCTGGCGGTGGCCTTGTTGCACATCGTTGAGAGTGCTGCAATCCCGGCTGGCTGGTTCAAGTCTTACTCTGCTTACGCAGGTGTGCAAGATGCGATGGTGCAGTGGTGGTATGGTCACAACGCGGTAGGTTTCTTCCTGACAGCGGGTTTCCTCGGCATGATGTACTACTTTGTACCTAAGCAAGCTGAGCGTCCTGTGTACTCTTACAGCTTGTCTATCGTGCACTTTTGGGCACTGATCTTCACTTACATGTGGGCGGGTCCGCACCACCTGCATTACACCGCTTTGCCTGACTGGACACAGTCCTTGGGTATGGTGTTGTCTTTAATTCTGTTTGCACCAAGCTGGGGCGGTATGATCAACGGTATCATGACCTTGTCCGGCGCCTGGCACAAACTGCGCACTGACCCTATCTTGCGCTTCCTGATCGTTTCCCTGTCTTTCTACGGTATGAGTACCTTTGAAGGTCCGATGATGGCGATTAAGACTGTGAACGCTTTGTCTCACTACACTGACTGGACCGTTGGTCACGTGCACTCTGGTGCTCTGGGCTGGGTTGGTTTCATTTCTATCGGTTCCCTGTACTTCCTGATTCCACGTTTGTTCGGTCAGAAAACCATGTATAGCGTGAAAGCGATTGAAGTGCATTTCTGGATGGCAACCATCGGCGTGGTGTTGTATATCGCTGCGTTGTGGATCTCTGGCGTGATGGAAGGCCTGATGTGGCGTGCAATGAACGCTGACGGTACATTGGCTTATACCTTCGTTGAGAGTGTGAAAGCCAAGTTCCCATACTACTTCACACGTGCATTGGGTGGTTTCCTGTATATGAGCGGTTTGGTGATCATGTTGTGGAACACATATAAAACAGCCACTAATGGCAAACCAGCAACGGTAGAAGTACCAGCTGTTGTTGCACACGCTTAAGGAGCTCACTATGGCAACGCATCAAAATAATAGTGGCAATCTGCACGAAAAGATTGAAACCAATAACTTCCTGTTGATCGTACTGACCTTCATTACGATCTCCTTTGGTGGCCTGGTTGAAATCGTGCCTTTGTTTTTCCAAAAATCCCTGACTGAACCTATCCGTGGGTTGGAGCCATACACTGCGCTGCAATTGGCTGGTCGTGACATTTACCTGCGTGAAGGTTGCTACAACTGCCACTCACAGATGATCCGTCCGTTCCATGCTGAAACATTGCGTTATGGCCACTACTCTGTAGCGGGTGAGTACGTGTATGACCACCCGTTCCAGTGGGGCAGCAAGCGTACCGGTCCTGACTTGCACCGTGTCGGTGGCAAATACAGTGACGACTGGCATCGTGTGCACTTGAACCAGCCGCGTGACGTTGTGCCGGAATCCATCATGCCAGCCTACCCATGGTTGAATGAAAACCTGGTGAACGATGAAACGATTGGTGACCATATGGTTGCGCTGCGTAAAGTGGGCGTGCCTTACACCGATGAGCAGATCAAGGCTGCTGGCGCAGATATCAAGGGTAAAACCGAGATGGATGCACTGGTTTCATACCTGCAAGTACTGGGTACACACCTGAAATAAGGAGACGCGCCATGGATATCATCAACCTGTTACGCATATTGTTTACAGTACTGAGTTTTGTCCTGTTTATCGCAATCCTGGTTTGGGCATGGCGCAATCGTCACTCCGCACAATTCAAGGACGCGCAGAACCTGCCGTTCGATCAAGACTAATATTTGTGCGGACATGTTAAGGAAAACATCATGAATGATTTTGTAAATGGATTTTGGCCGATCTGGATTTCGACCATTACCTTGGGTGGGATCGCTTTTTGTGTCGGTTTGCTGATTTTCGCAAGCCGCGTCAAAGTGCCTCTGGATAGTGACAACACCAATGGTCACGAGTGGGACGGCATTAAAGAAATGAACAATCCGCTGCCAATGTGGTGGGTAGGTTTGTTTATCATTACCGTTATTTTTGGCCTGACTTACTTGTACCTGTTCCCTGGCTTGGGTACTTACAATGGTAAATTTGGCTGGACGGGCGTCAAGCAATACGAAGTTGAAGTGGCTAAAAACAATGAAAAAATTGCACCGCTGTATGCCAAATATGCGGCGATGCCGGTTGAAGAAGTGGCTAAAATTCCGGAAGCCCGTGATATTGGCAAGCGTATTTTCCTCAACAACTGTGCCGCTTGCCATGGTTCAGATGCCAAGGGTAGCCGTGGTTTCCCTAACCTGACGGATACCGACTGGTTGTATGGCGGTAGCCCAGAGCGTATTAAAGAAACCATTACGGGTGGCCGTATCGGCATGATGCCGCCGATGGCAGCCGCTGTCGGTAATGAAGAAGACGTGAAAAACGTGGCTAACTACGTATTAAGTCTGTCTGGCAGTATTCATGACTCTGGTCGTGCCAATGCCGGTAAAGACAAGTTTGTCGTGTGTGCAGCTTGCCACGGCCCTGAAGGCAAAGGTAACCAGATGATTGGTGCACCTAACCTGTCAGACAACACCTGGTTGCATGGCCAGGGTGAAGCCGCGATTATCAAGCGTATTCACGAAGGTAAAACCAACCAGATGCCAGCCTGGCAAGAGAAATTCAGCCCGGAGCAAATTCATTTGCTGACCGCTTATGTTTGGGGCCTCTCCAACAAGTAAGCGAATGCAGATAAATACATGAGCGATACTAAACAAAGCGCTGTGAACAAAACCACCATCCGTGAACAGGAGGTGGTTTTGTCACTTTATAAGTCCGAAGATAAGATTTATGCCCGCCATGTCTCCGGTTTATTTAATAACTGGCGTTGGGTCATGGTGTGGGCAACGCAGCTGTTCTTCTACGGTGTGCCGTGGTTGCAATGGGATGGTCGACAGGCCATGCTGTTTGACCTGGAAGGCATGCGGTTTTATGTGTTTGGCCTGATCTTCCATCCGCAGGACCTGATTTACCTGGCATTCCTGTTGATTGTCTCTGCACTTTCCCTGTTCCTGTTTACGGCGATTGCCGGACGCTTGTGGTGCGGTTACACCTGTCCGCAAACGGTATATACCGAAATCTATATGTGGATGGAGCAGAAAATAGAAGGTGACCGTATCGCTCGCATGCGTCTTGATGACAGCAAGTGGAACCTGAACAAAGTTACACGTAAATCCCTGAAACAGTTCGCCTGGATCGGGTTTGGTTTGTGGACCGGTGTGACGTTTGTCGGCTACTTTACACCCATGCGTGAACTGGTTCCAAGCTTGCTGCAATTTCAAGCCGGTGGCTGGGAAACCTTCTGGGTATGTTTTTATGGCTTTGCGACCTATGGTAACGCAGGTTACATGCGTGAGCAGGTCTGTAAATACATGTGCCCGTATGCACGCTTCCAGAGTGCCATGTTTGACGGCGACACCATGACGGTGACTTACGATGAAGCACGTGGTGAGCCACGTGGTTCACGCTCTAAAAAAGCGGGTGAGAATGCCAATGGACTGGGCAGTTGCATTGATTGCAGTATTTGCGTACAAGTATGCCCGACCGGCATCGATATCCGAGACGGCTTGCAATACGAGTGCATCGGCTGTGGTGCCTGTATTGATGCCTGTGACGATGTGATGGATAAGATGGGCTATGCCAAAGGCCTGATTAAATATACGACGCAAAATGGCATGGAAAATCGCTGGACCCGTCAGCAGATGCTTGCGCGTTTGCTCAGGCCACGCGTGCTGATTTATTCGACCATTCTGGTGATCATGGTGGTCGGTATGGGGGTCGGTATCTACTTTAAGCCTGACTTCAGGCTCGATGTGTTGCGTGATCGCTCGGTGATGGCGCGTTACACCAACGATGGCAATATTGAGAATGTGTACAATCTCAAGCTGGAAAATGAGACCGAATCTGTGCGCGATTATGATTTGCAAGTCACGGGTTTACCCGCGCTCGCCGTCCATTTTTCAGACAATAACAGTCAGCAGCTCAAAGCACTCAAACCTTTTGAAAAGCGCAATGTCATAGTCGAGATACAGGTGCCCGAAGCTGAAACGCGTGCCGGATCGCACAAGATTTTCTTTGAGTTGACTGACATTGAGGCCAAAGAAACAATTAAGGAAAAATCTGTCTTTATTGTCCCCAGTAATTAGCGGTTAAGGCATGGCCTAGCGCAAGGTGGCATAAAGCAGCATAGATAAAGGAACACAGATGGTTGAAACACAAAAATGGTACCAGAATGCGTATGTCTGGCTGATTATTGGCGGCCCGTCTCTGGTCGTTGTGGCGTCTTTTATCACCTTGTATCTGGCCATTACGCATCCGGATCCGGCCATTGATGACTATTACCGCAAGGGCATAGAAATCAATAAAACGCTGGATGCGCAAGGCCATGATGTGCAGGACGAAGCCATGGCGCCTGCCATTCAGGCGCGCAACCATGCACAAACCGGCCTTAAACCAGCTGAAGAATAGCCGCTTAACGTTACCGCCTAGACGAACATGCGCACGCGAAATCCCTGCGTGCGCAATGTGCTGGCATATTTCTCTAATATTTTCTCTGAAGTGGCCTGAATGCAGCCGCGTAGGTCTTGCTGGCTGGGTCTGGCAATGCCGTATAGCAGGATGCCGCTGATGCGCTGTTTCAATGGCAATAAAGCTTCCATATAGCCTGGCAGCGTTGGCGTGGTCACGCTCTCCCCGTGCAGTGTTCTACTGAAAATGGCAGTTTGCACCCAGGTTGGGCAAAGCGTGCAGCAAGTTTGCAGGCGCTGCAAATGCAAGGCCAGAGGCAAATGCGTATCGTTGACAGCCAGCATCTCGCCATCATTACCTGCATCCAGTTTGAACCATACCTCTCCGCCCATCTCGTGTAAGCGTTTGAGTGCATGCTGTATATGCGCGTGCTGCAACTGGCTGCCATTGGTGATGAGCCGCAGGCAAGCCGGGCGGTCATGTGGTTTGCGCTGTTGCATCAGGTGGGCAACCATATCGAGGATGTCTGCAAACTGCGGCGAAGTTGTCGGTTCGCCGTCACCCGCAAAGGCAATATCCTGTACGCAGTCATGCAGGCTGTAAATGCTGTCGTGGATATGGTGCGTGAGCCAGCCCAGGCAGTCTGCCAGCTCTTGTTGCAGAAGCTGGCTATCAATGACGGGCGAAGGGCCGCGTTGTAAACCGGGCACCTGGCAGTACACACAGTGCCAGTTACAGCAATGATTGGGGTGCAGGTTAATGCCGATGGAAATGCCTTGCGCGCGGCGTGACCACACCGGGTAAATGTAGCGCCATTCGCGTGTTGCCACAAATCCGCTTAAGGCCTCAAAGAGGGCAGAGGTCTCCATCTCTACACCGCCGTGATCAAGCGTTAACGGTGGGCTAGCAAGTGCTGGCGTTAAAGATGGTCTTCAGTTTATCGTGATCAAGAATGCGGATATTCTTTTGTTTTACTTCAATAATGCCTTCTTCGCTAAATTTAGAGAAGGTGCGGCTCACGGTTTCCAGTTTCATGCCCAGGTAGCTGCCGATTTCTTCGCGGGTCATGCGTAAAATTAATTCACTTTTTGAGTAACCGCGTGCGTGCAAACGTTGCAGTAAATTGAGCAGGAAAGCCGCCAGGCGTTCTTCGGCGCGCATATTGGCCAGCAACATCATGACGCCATTTTCGCGCACAATTTCGCGGCTCATGATTTTGTGCACATGGCGTTGCAGCATAGGGATTTGACGTGACAGGTCTTCGACGTGGTTAAATGGCATCACGCAGACTTCGGCATCTTCCAGAGCGATGGCATTGCAATTGTGCTTGTCACTGACGATGCCATCCAGGCCCATGATTTCACCCGCCATTTGAAAGCCGGTGACTTGTTCGCGGCCATCCTCAGATACCACACAGGTTTTAAAAAAACCGGTACGAATCGCATACAAGGTGGTGAATGGGTCGCCGCTGCTAAACAGGTGCCCCCCTTGTTTGACTTTCTTTCTGGTGGCGACCATGCCATCCAGCTGGCTCATCTCGTCCGTGCTTAAACCTATGGGCAGACACAGCTCACGCAGGTTGCAGTTAGAGCAGGCCACCTTGAAACTGGATTCGGCTTGCATGGGAGATGTCCTTGGCAGTCGTTGATCTTGCGACTGATTATACGCCTCCTGCGCCTTGATTTCATGGGTGGTGATTTCATCCGTGGCGACTTCATGTGCTGCAATGGCATTTAACATGATGCTTTTACTCTTCCCTATTATAGTGCGTTGCATTATGCACGCGTAGCTGACCGGACTATTTGATATGCATCAAGAAGTCATGGTTTGCTTTATGGCAAAGTAGCCGGCAATGACTCCCGGGACGAGATGTCTCACTTGTGCAGACAGGAAAGCATTTGCTAGATACCATGAAACAACCGTTGACGATTACTCAAGAGCACATCGAGCGCTATGATGTTTCGGGGCCGCGGTACACCTCTTACCCCACGGCAGACCGCTTTGTCGAGGCGTTTGATGCGGCGGCCTATGTCAAGGCTGCAGAGCAGCGCAATATCAGCAACTGGACACAACCGTTATCGGTGTATGTACATATCCCGTTTTGCGCGTCGCTGTGTTTTTATTGTGCCTGCAACAAAATCGTCACCAAACGTTATGAACAGAGCGCCATTTACCTCAACTATCTGCAACGCGAACTCAATCTGCATCTGGACAAGTTTTCGCAAGCGCAGGCCGTGAACCAGCTGCATTTAGGCGGCGGTACACCGACCTTTCTCAATGATGAGGATTTAACCCGCCTGGTGGAGATGCTGAAAAAAGCCTTTGTGTTTAACCAGGAGGGTGAATACTCGATTGAGATTGATCCACGTACGGTGAACCAGCAACGCTTGCAGCATTTGCGCGACCTGGGCTTTAACCGCCTGAGTTTTGGTGTACAAGATTTTGATGCCGATGTGCAGCAAGCGGTACATCGAGTGCAGTCTTATACGCAAGTGGAAACGCTGATGCAACAAGCGCGGGAGATGGGTTACCAGTCTATCAATGCCGATCTGATTTATGGCTTGCCCAAGCAAACCCCGGCAACCTTCCGCGAAACGATCGCTAAAATTACCACATTGCGCCCAGACCGCATTGCCCTGTATGGCTATGCACATTTGCCATCACGCTTCAAGCCGCAGCGCCGTATTCTGCAAGATGAGTTGCCCAATGCCGTAGACAAAATCCAGATGCTGTCAGAGGCTATTCAGCAATTGATGCAGGCGGGATATGTGTATATCGGCATGGACCATTTTGCTTTGCCAAACGATGCGCTGGCGATTGCCAAACAGCAGGGCAGGTTGCACCGCAACTTTCAGGGTTACAGTACCATGGCTGACCAGGATATTCTGGCGCTGGGCGTCTCTGCTATTGGCAAAATGGGCGCGACCTATAGCCAGAATGCCAAAACGCTGGAAGAGTATTACGACTTTCTGGACCAGGGCCAGTTGCCGATTGTGCGCGGCTTGGCGCTTAGCCGTGATGACCTGATCCGCCGCGCAGTGATTATGGCCATCATGTGCCACGGTGAGCTCAGCTATGAGTCAATAGAGCTCTCTTATATGGTGAATTTCAGGGATTACTTTAAATCAGAGATTCAACAACTTGCAGATAAAGAAAAGCAGGGATTGGTGGTGCTGGAAGAAGACGGCTTGAAAGTGACTGAAATGGGTTGGTACTTTGTGCGTGCTATTGCCATGGTGTTTGACCGTTATTTGCAGCACGATGCCAATCGTGCAAGGTTTTCCAAAATCCTTTAAACTCTCGGCATGTTAGCCAGCTTACTCCTGACCGCTTTTGTCATGGGGCTGGCAGGCGGCCCGCATTGCATTGCCATGTGTGGTGCAGCTTGCGGCGCCATGCAGTCTCCCCCTCACACCACCAGCCAATTTCGTTCGATTCCGCTACGTGTCATCAAGACCATTCCCTGGAGTTTTTACCTCGGGCGCATGCTGGGTTACGGCATTTTGGGCGCGGTTGCGGCAGAAACCCTGCGTGGCCTGGCCTGGTTGTCCAACCAGAGTCATGTGTTCCAGCCATTGTGGACGTTCTCTCATACGCTGATCTTTGCCTGGGGCGTGCTATTAGTGGTCACCGGCCAACAACCACAATGGGCCGTGCAGCGGGCACAACAAGTCTGGGCCTGGATTAAACAGCGTACCGAACACGCCAAATTCGGCTATTTACTCACGGGCATGGTCTGGGCCTTGTTGCCGTGTGGCTTGCTCTATTCAGCGGTGATGCTGGCCTCATTGCAATCGCAATGGTTACAAGGGGCATTGGTGATGATGGCCTTTGCCTGTGGCTCAGCTACCGTGCTGGCACTGGCACCTGTCCTATGGCGCGCCAGCCAGCAATCCATGCCCGGCTGGTTTAAAGAATCGACGGGGATGCGCCTGAGTGGCGTATTGCTCATCGCCCTCAGCGTGGTCGCTTTATGGATGGACGTCATGCATCACGACAAATTGTGGTGCCAACTCCTCTAAACATTGCTTTTATCCCCTGCATTCTGTAACTTTCAATTGTTAATTTAATTTAACAATTGGGGGCGTCATGCTTGGGCCAACGCGGTATCTACTGTTTTTTTTCTTGTCGTTGCTGATTGCGCATAGCTACGCTCAAGCGCCTGACATTTTGCTGGCGCAGATTTACCATGACGATATCCTGGTGCAAGAGTATCTGGTCAGCGAAAAACTGGATGGTATCCGTGCCATCTGGGATGGCCAGCAATTCACCAGCCGCCAGGGTCATCCTATTCATGCGCCAGCCTGGTTTACTAAAGACTTTCCGCCACGGCCACTGGATGGGGAGTTATGGATAGGCCGTGGTCAATTCGAGACGCTTTCATCCACGGTCAGACAAGTACACCCGGATGATGCTGCCTGGCGGCAAGTCGCCTATTATGTGTTTGAGTTGCCAAACGCCAACGGTGATTTCGCCCAAAGAGCGCAGCAAATCGCGCACATCGCCCGGCAAGCGCATAGCCCTTATCTCAAAAGTCTGCCGCAATTCCGTGTTAAAGACAGGCAAGTGCTTAAAAAAACGCTGGATCACATTGTGGCTCAGCGTGGCGAAGGCCTGATGCTGCACCGCGCTGATGCACCATATCTCACTGGCCGCAGCCATGTCTTGCTAAAACTCAAACCACAACTTGATGCCGAAGCCAAAGTGATCGCCCATGTGCCCGGCAAAGGCAAATACCAAGGTAAAATGGGCGCGTTATTAGTAGAAACCCCGGCAGGTATCCAATTTAAACTGGGCACCGGATTCAGCGACGCGGAGCGCGCGCATCCACCGCCGATAGGCTGCCAGGTCACTTATACTTACCGTGATGTGACCAAAACAGGTAAACCCAAGTTTGCCAGTTTTTTACGCATACGTTCGCCTGAATAGTGAAAGGAAATCATATGAAGTGGTTCGCAGGATTATTAAGCTGCTGGATAGCAGCAAACGCCTATGCGCTTGATTTAAGCGGCGTTTACGCCTGCAAGGGCGATGATGCGCATGAAGGAAAATATACCGGCACAGTGACCATGAAATTACGTCCGGAACATAGCAAGGGTGCCGATGCCAGTTATGACTTCCAGCTTGAAGTGCCGGATTATGGCGTTTATAAAGGCCACGCAGCGGCGCATGATATGCATGCTGCCATGCATTTTGCCTTACCAACAGAGAATGGCGAGTATGGTGGCAAGACGCATGATTATGGCACCGGTATTGCCGAGTTCAAGAGAAATGCCAAAGGACAGTTGAGCTTCAGGAAGTTTTATTTTGAACCTGGGTTTAAGGATGGGAATACAGGGGTGGAGGAGTGTGTAAGAAAGTAATTCTTTTGTTTTCTCAGCGTTGACCGGGGTATTAGAGGTTTCTTTTCGCCTTTACGGCGACCATTCTTTCTTATNNACTCGCCTAGAGGCGAAAAACAACGTATCAAGCAAGACAAACTTAAGCTATATGTAAGCTGCGAGAATGCATGTCATTTCGCCTGCCATGTTAAAATCTCCTCCCTATGACTGCCGCCTCTCCTGTACAACTCATCGCCCAGCTCGAAAAACAACTTGCCCAGTGCATGCTGGCAGATCGCTTTCCGCTTAAACGCCGTTTGCAGCAGTTACGCGATGCCTTGAAACAAAATAAGCCGGTTGATAAAGCGCTGGTTGATATTGCCCATAAAGTCCAGGCATCCCAGCAGCGTTTGCAAGCCAGATTAGCCGCATTACCCAAGCCGGAATATCCCGAAGAGTTGCCCGTTAGTGGCAAAAAAGACGAGATTGCAGCAGCAATTGCCAAGCATCAGGTGGTGATTGTTTGCGGTGAAACGGGTTCTGGTAAAACCACGCAGTTGCCCAAGATTTGCCTGGCGCTGGGGCGCGGGGTTGCAGGCCTGATTGGGCACACACAGCCGCGCCGAATTGCGGCGCGTTCGGTGGCTTCGCGGATTGCGCAGGAACTGCAGAGTCCGCTGGGTGAGGTAGTGGGTTACAAGGTGCGTTTTAATGACAAATTGTCGGAGCGCAGTTATGTCAAATTAATGACCGACGGGATTTTGCTGGCGGAGACGCAGAGCGATAAATTCCTTAACGGTTATGACACCATCATTATCGATGAGGCGCACGAGCGCAGCCTGAATATTGATTTCCTGCTGGGCTACCTCAAGCAGTTATTGCCGAAACGGCCGGATTTAAAAATCATTGTCACGTCAGCGACGATTGATGCTGATCGCTTCTCCAATCACTTTAACGGTGCGCCGGTGATTGAGGTGAGTGGTCGTACTTATCCGGTCGAGATTCGTTACCGCCCGCTGGGTAATAAAACCACCATGGTGGCGGTTGAAGTGCCGGTGGATGATGGTCTGGACGATATTGACCGTTTTGCGCAGGACCTCATGGGCATTAAGCGCAAGCCACCGCGTACCGAGACGCGTTGGCTGGAAGAGGATGACGAAGAAGAGGTGATGGAGGATGCCATCCTCGATACGGCTGAGGATTTGCTGCGTTTGGGCGATGGCGATATTCTGGTGTTTTTGCCGGGTGAGCGTGAAATTCGCGATACGGCAGATCATTTGCGTAAATACCAGGGACGTTCACCGAAGCTGAAATCACTGGAGATTTTGCCGCTGTTTGCGCGACTGAGCATTGAAGATCAGCAAAAAATCTTCCGCCCGGGCGGCCAACGCCGCATTGTGCTGGCGACCAACGTCGCAGAGACTTCATTGACGGTGCCTGGCATTAAATATGTGATTGACGCTGGCCTGGCGCGCGTTAACCGCTACAGCCCACGGGCGAAGGTTGAACAATTACAGATAGAGAAAATCTCGCAAGCGGCTGCCAAGCAGCGGGCAGGGCGTTGCGGCCGCGTGTCTAACGGTATCTGTGTGCGTTTGTATTCCGAAGAGGATTTTAACCAGCGTCCGGCCTTTACTGACCCTGAAATCCTGCGTAGCTCACTGGCCAGCGTGATTTTGCGTATGGCTGATTTGCGCTTGGGCGATGTCGCCGATTTCCCGTTTATTGAAGCGCCTTCGTCACGGCTGATCAGCGATGGTTACCAGTTGTTGCAAGAGCTGGGCGCGGTGACGGAGCGGCGCGAGATTACTGAGCTGGGCCGTCAGATGGCGCGCTTGCCGTTGGATCCGCGTGTGGCACGCATGATTCTGGCCGCGAAAAAAGAAAGCTGTTTGCGCGAAATCCTGATTATTGCCAGTGTCTTGAGCATGCAGGATCCACGCGAGCGGCCCATGGACAAGCGCGAAGCGGCAGATAGCGCACATGCCAAGTTCAAAGCAGATGATTCCGACTTTATGAGCTATCTCAAGTTGTGGGACTGGTATGAGCAGGCATTAAAGACTAAAAAGTCCAATCGCGACTTGCTGAATCAATGCCATCAGAATTTCCTGTCTTTCCTGCGCTTAAAAGAGTGGCGTGAGTTGCATCAGCAACTGCTGGAGATGGTGGAGGAGATGGACTTCAAGCGCAGCGATAAGGAAGCCAGTTATGAGCAGGTACATCGCGCATTGCTATCTGGTTTGTTGGGGAATATCGGCTTTAAGGATGGTGACAGTGAGACCTATGCCGGCGCGCGCGGTATCCGCTTTACCATTGCGCCGGGCTCGGCACTGAAGAAAAGTCGGCCGAAATGGGTGATTGCTGCTGAACTGGTAGACACCACCAAGCTGTATGCGCGCGTTGTCGCAAAAATTGATCCGGACTGGATAGAGCCGATTGCCAATGAAGGTGGCAGCCGTGACCTGACGCAAAGTGACTATACCGACCCGCGCTGGGATAGAAAAACCGCGCAAGTGGTGGCCTGGGAGCGCGTGAGTTTATATGGCCTGACCATTGTGCCCAAGCGGCGTGTGCATTACGGGCCAATTAACCCGACGGAGTCGCGTGAGATTTTTATCCGTGAAGCCCTGGCAAATATGGAATTTGACACGCGGGCGCCATTTTTTGAGGCTAATCGCCGCTTAATCGCTGAAGTTGAAGCACTGGAGCACAAGGCGCGCCGCCAGGATGTGTTGGTGGATGAATACCAGTTATTTGTGTTCTACGACAAGGTTGTGCCACAGATTACGGAGCCTGGTCATCAAGAGCCTTATCGCATTTATAACGGTGCCGCGTTTGAAAAATGGCGCCAGGATGCGGAGAAAGTGAATCCCAAAGTGCTGCACCTGACGCGTGAGTCACTTATGCGCCATGGTGCCAGTGCGATTACCGAGGTGCAGTTCCCGGAGCATATGGTGATAGACGGTGAAACAGTACCGCTCAAATACCGTTTTGAGCCTGGGCATGTGCTGGATGGCGTGACAGCGACGATCCCCCTGGCCTTGCTAAACCAGCTGGACGCCACAGTGACCGAATGGCTGGTGCCCGGCATGGTGCGTGACAAGGTCACCGCGCTGATTAAAGCTTTGCCCAAGACCCTGCGTCGCGTTTGTGTGCCAGTGCCGGATTTTGTGACCGGTTTTCTCGAAGCCAAAACTGCCACTGCGCCTTTGTTGCCAGTCCTGGCAGAGTTTATCCAGCACAAGGTTGGGCTCAAATTGAAGCCAGAGGAGTTTGACCTGGCTGGCCTGGACGCGCATCACCTGATGAATTTCAGCGTGGTGGATGAAAAAGGCCGTGAACTGGGCATGGGCCGTGACTGGCATCTGCTTAAAAAACAACTGGGTTCGGCAGCACAGTTGACATTCAGAACCGGTTCACCGGGGATTGAAAAGTCCGGCCTCAAGCAATGGGATTTTGGCGATTTGCCGCAAACGCTTACCTTTAGCAAAGATGGCCGCCAATTGACGGGTTATCCGGGTCTTGAAGACAATAGCGATAGCGTCGCCATCAAGCTATTTGATACACCGGAAGCGGCAGCGGTTTCGCACCGCAAAGGCGTTTGTCGCCTGATGCGTTTTGAGCTCAAAGAGCAAATCAAACAATTGGAAAAAGGCCTGCCGGGCTTTAACCAGTATGCCTTGTTGTTACGCGCCATCATGAACCCGGACCAGTTACGCGAAGATATGCTGCAAGCGATTGCCGACCGTGCCTTTATTGCCGAGGATGAATTGCCGCGTACCAATGCCGCATTTATGCAGCTGAAAGCACGTGCACGCACGCGCCTGCCAGCCGTGACAGAGGCGCTCACCCGGCAAGCGCAATTGATTGCCAATGAATACCAGGTATTGGCGGCGTTACTGCAAAAAATGACGCCGGTCACGCAAAAAATTAAACGTGAGTGCGAGCAGCAGTTGCAAGGCATGCTTTACCATGGCTTTTTCAGCCAGACGCCGTGGGAGCAATTGCCGCATCTGCCGCGTTACCTCAAGGCGATTAAAATGCGTGTGGATAAATACCCAACCAGCATCGAACGTGATGGCCGACATGCGCAGGCATTGCTCCAACTGGAGCAGCGCTGGCAGCAGAAAGTTGAGCAGTTACGCAAGGCGCATTTGCCTGTAACAAGCCAGTTACAAGACTTTACGTGGCAGTTGCAAGAGTTACGTGTATCATTATTTGCGCAGGAATTAAGGACACCTTATCCTGTCTCAATCAAACGTCTTGAAAAACTCTGGCTCGAAATACAATCGTGATGCGTGACGTCCGCTATTTTTAATTCATTCAGTTGATGCAGCCTTCTCCTTTTGAACCCTTTAGTACGCCAAACTGGCTAAAGCCAAAGCAGCGCGATCGCGTGTTGCGTATCCCGGCGCGCCTGATGTGGGCCGTATTACTGTCGCTGGTATTTCACGCGATTTTGTTCTGGGGATTTTTACTCGACTTGCTCAACCCACTCGAAGAGCCTGCGCAAGAACCCTTGAATATTGTGCTGGATCTTGGGGTGCCTGCACCTAAAACACCTAAAGTGTCGCCGCCGCCAGAAATGCCACCGGAGCCACCGCCTCAGCCGCAGCCCAAACCGAAACCACAGCCCAAGGCTGAGCCAAAATTACCGAAAAAAGTCATTCAATCACAACGGCCAGATAGCCCGTTCAAATTGCCTGAGCCCAAGCCGCAGAACCGGCCTGAGCCAACACCGCCTGTGCCACCGCCACCGGTGGAGGACTTCTCGAGTATGATCAAACGCAGGCAGTCGGACCGTAATTCGGACGAAATGGCCGCCAAACAGATCAATGATGCCGCTGCGGCTGCCGAGCGTGGGCCCTCAGAAGATGAGCGCCGTACCAAAAACATCATGAATAACCTCAAGTTCGGCACCAATGGTTTATTCCAGATCCGGCGCATGGACCCGTATAACGCCACCTTCAGCTTTAAAGGCTGGGTCAACGATTACACCTCGGCCAATACACAGTATTACGAAGTTGAGGCGCGCAATGGTGAAGATATCCGGCTGGTCATGATGCGGCGCATGATTGCGATTATCCGTGAGCACTACAATGGTGATTTTGACTGGATATCCAACCGCCTGGGGCGCACGATCTCACTGTCGGCAAGGCCAGCAGATAATGCTTTCCTCGAAGATTTTATGATGAAGGAATTCTTCGGGCCCAATTATAAAAACCTGGATATTTACGGGCGCTAGTCATTTTCAGTGATCATGCCAGGCAACTTCGATCATCCTGTTTTATCGAAACCGTCACACTGGCAAAGCTATGCCGCCTTGATTGCAGGGTTGGCGCTGGTCTCAGGCATAGGCTTGTATTATTTCTCCGCACTGGGGGTGGCCGTCATCACGCTGCTGTATCTGTTGTGCGTGCTGTGGGCGGCTTATTTTCTGCACTTTTTCCATGCTTTGCTGACGGCGGTCATCGCCGTACTGCTGATCAATTACCTTTTTATCGAGCCGCGTTACACCTTTGGTATCGCCAGCCTGCAATCCTGGCTGATGTTGTCGGTATTTGCGGCGCTGGCGCTGATGGTGAGTCGCGCCATGCAGCAACTCAAGCAGCAAAGGCAACAGGCGCAACAGGCGGCCTTGCAGTCGCGGTTTTTCCAGTCATTGGCCGAGCTGCTGGCCATGCAGTCCAGTGTTGAGGGCTTGTTGCAAGCCGCCTGCCAGCATGTCCAAGACGTGTTTGCCTGGCAGGTTAGCGTGGTGCAGTTGTCCGATGCCAATGCACTAACATATTTGGCGGGTGCGCCAGTGGCGACCCTTGAAGTCTCAAGCGTGCAATGGGCGTTGGATTACCAGCGTGCGATTGGTGCGGGCACCGCAGACTGGCCTGAGCTGGGCGACTGCCTGTTGCCGTTTGGTATTCCGCAACGCGAAGTGCTGGTGGTGGCAAGCCATGCGGCATCTGACCTGCATTTTTTACGCTTGCTGACCCACCAATGCGCACAAGCGACGATGAAGTTACGCCAACAAATGGCCCTGGCACAAGCCGCGCGTGATGCCAGTGAGGCCAATTTCAAAAAGACGCTGCTGACTGCATTATCGCATGATATGCGCACACCGCTGACCGCCATCCTCGGTGCCGTCAATGTGTTGGCGGATCGACAGATTGTGTTGGCGCCAGCGCAGTCTGCGCAGTTATTGCATAGCATACAAGCGGAAGCCAGCTATTTAACCCAGGCCACCGAGAACATCCTGACACTGGTGAAACTGGATGCAGGTAGCAGCAGCTTGCACCTGGACTGGGCGTCGCCCCAGGAAATTATTCAGCACGTCGTGCAACGCTATTTGCAACGTACGCCTGCGGTGTTGTTGCAAGTGACATTGCCTGAGGCCGATTCGCAGCAAGAAGTACTGTTTAAAGCTGATGCGGTATTGGTCGCGCATGCGCTGGCCAACCTGATCGATAACGCCTTGCAGTGGCGAGAGGCTGATAGCGCCATTGAAGTCGCCATGCACATAGAATCCTCGTCGCTGGTTTTGTCAGTACTCAATCAGGGGCCAGGTTTCTCACCAGGTTTTGTGATCTCCGCTTTTGATGCGCACACACCAGCGATGGCAGGTGTGCGTGGCTTTGGGCTGGGTTTATCGATTGTGGATACCGTGATGCAACTACATGGCGGGCAAGTACAGCTGGGCACCAGTGCTGACCATCGCACTGCTGTACGTCTGTTATTCCCGTTTGTATACGCGGCAGACTTAATCAAGGCCGACACATGAGCCAGCAGGCAGCGTTATTATTGGTGGAGGACGACCCGGGCGTGTACCAGTTTCTGTTACCTGCATTGTCTGCGCACGGCTACCGCGTACAACATGCGCGAGACCTCGCGCAAGCGCGTGAGGCCAGCGGATTTGCCATGGTTATTCTCGACCTGGGTTTGCCGGATGGGCAGGGCGAGCAGTTTATTCCGCAGCTGCGTGCTTATTCGGATGTGCCGATCCTGGTACTGTCTGCCCGCCAGGATGAACTGGATAAAGTGCATTGCCTGAACCTGGGTGCAGATGATTACCTGATGAAGCCATTTGGCTTGCAGGAGTTGCTGGCGAGGATACAGGTGGCGTTGCGGCGCACAGCCATCATGCAGATGCGTGATCACGTTTATCAACATCAGTCATTAGTGATTAACCGTGCCAGCGGCCTGGTGACCAAACATGGCGAGCAGTTGCATTTGAGCCCGATTGAGCATGCATTGCTGATGTTGCTGGCCAGCAAGCCCGGCACCATTTTTACCCATAGTCAATTGCTGGCCCAGGTGTGGGGGGCGGATTATATCGATGACACGCATTACCTGCGTATTCATATTGGCCGTTTACGTGCCAAGCTCGAAGATTATCCCTCTGCACCGCAAACCGTTCTGACTGAGCTCGGCATCGGCTATCGGCTCGCCTGAGTCAGTCGTTCTTGTTTATGCGATTGATATACCGTTAGCCTCACACTGCCTCCATCAATCAACCACAAGGGGATGTGATGGACAATCTTTCCATGCGAAAAAGTAGTTTGGCTGCGCTGGCGCTGGGGGCGATAGGCGTCGTCTACGGCGATATCGGCACCAGCCCGCTCTATACCGTACAAGTTATTTTTAGCGAGAGCACTGGCGTGCCGCTCACCCAGGCCAATATTCTGGGCGCGATCTCGTCTATTTTCTGGTTGCTGATGTTTGTGGTGACCTTTAAATATGTGCTACTGGTGTTACGCGCACACAACAAAGGCGAGGGTGGTGTAATGGCCTTGCTATCACTGGCGGTGTCCAGTTTGCGGCCGCAAGATAAGCGCACCGGTGGTTTGCTATTACTGGGCGTGCTCGGTGCTGCCTTGTTTTATGGTGACAGCGTGCTCACGCCAGCCATTTCCGTACTGTCAGCGGTCGAAGGCCTGCAAGTGGCTTCTCCTGCGCTGGCCGCGCAGATTCTGCCGATTACGATAGGCATACTTATCGGCCTGTTCTGGTTTCAGCGACATGGCACGCATGCCGTTGGCCGGTTTTTTGGCCCGATTGTGATCGTCTGGTTTCTGGCGCTGGCGGCGATAGGCGTGTGGCAAATCGCACAAGCACCACAAGTGTTGCAGGCACTGCATCCGCAATATGCCTGGCAGTTCTTGCAAGCGCGTGATGCTGGTGTGTTTATTGCCATCGGTGCAATATTGCTGGCGGTGACCGGCGCCGAGGCTTTATATGCCGACATGGGCCACTTTGGCCGCCGCGCGATACAACTGGCCTGGCTGGGGTTGGTGTTCCCCTGTCTGGCGTTAAATTACCTGGGGCAGGGCGCATTATTGTTGCAACATCCTGATGCGGTCAGCAATCCATTCTATTTATCGTTTCCGCAACCCTTGCTGATTCCTGCTGTGATTCTGGCCACACTGGCGACCATTATTGCTTCGCAAGCGGTGATTTCTGGCGCATTCTCCATGACCCGCCAGGCGATTCAATTGGGCTTTTTGCCGCGTATGCGTATTATCCATACCTCTGCCAGTGAGTCAGGTCAGATTTATATTCCCGCAGTGAACTGGGCATTGCTGCTGGCAGTCATCATCGTCTGCCTGGCGTTCCAAAGCTCGTCGGCGCTGGCGTCTGCCTATGGTATTGCCGTCACCGGCACCATGCTCATCACCACTGTTTTGCTGTTTGTCGTCATGCGTCATCGCTGGCAGTTTCCGGCCTGGTTGGTCTGGTTATTGACCGGCGCCTTGGGCGCGGTGGATGCCGTATTGTTTAGCTCAGCCTCCATGAAGTTTTTGCAGGGTGGCTGGTTTCCGATTGCGTTGAGCATACTGTTGATTGTGCTGATGACCACCTGGAAAAAAGGCCGCTATACACTGCTGAATAGCATGGCTGAGACAGACCCTAAACTGGCACCATTGCTCGCCACCCTCGCCAGTAGCACACTGCCTCAAGTGCAGAGAACAGCGGTGTATATGGTGTCTAACCTTGACACAGTGCCACAGGCTTTAATGCATAATCTCAAGCATAACCAGGTGCTACATCAGCGTAATTTGTTTGTGAATGTGTCGTTCGAAGACGTGCCATTCATGAATACCGCTGAGCGCATCACCACCAAGCGCCTGGTCGATGGTTTCTGGCAAGTGCAATTACGTTATGGTTTTATGCAGCATGCCGATATTCCGCAAGCCTTATTGCAACTGGATTTGGATGGGCAAACACTGGATCCGTTTACCAACTCCTATTTCCTGAGCCGCGATATCATCGTGCCAGACGTTGGTGGTGCCATGCCACGCTGGCGTGACCAACTGTTTTCCGTGATGTCACGCAACGCCAGCAGTGCAGTCGAGTATTTTAATATTCCGGCCAATAGCGTGATTGAATTGGGTAGTCGCGTACAGATATAAGTGCGCATGCCAATGGCGTGCGTTTAAGCATCAAAAGAAAACCCGCCAGTTGGCGGGTTTTGTATTAACAGGCTGCGCTTAGTAATTATCCGTGCCGGTTCTACCCAGGCTGACGCGCTGTTGCGGTGCCCGGCTGATAGTGTCAGTATCCAGTAACTGGTATTGGTTGACGGTGTCTTGCAGCTTCTCAGCCTGTGTCACTAGAGACATGGCCGCGGCAGCCGCTTCTTCCACCAGTGCCGCATTTTGCTGGGTGACTTCATCCATTTGCGACACCGCCAGGTTGATCTGCTCGATACCACTGCTTTGTTCAACGGATGCGACGGTAATTTCACCAATCAGCTGTGAAAACTTGCTGATAACGCTGACAATTTCTTCCATCGTGCCACTTGCCTGTTCTACGTACTGTGAACCGTTGGCGACTTTTTCTGCAGAGTCGTTAATCAATACCTTGATTTCCTTGGCGGCGCTGGCAGAGCGTTGTGCCAGGTTGCGCACCTCGCTGGCTACCACGGCAAAGCCACGGCCTTGCTCACCTGCGCGGGCGGCTTCTACGGCGGCATTCAGCGCCAGAATATTGGTCTGGAAGGCAATGCCGTCAATCACCGAAATAATCTCTTCAATGCGTGAGGAGCTTTCAGTGATTTCAGTCATGGTGGCCACCACTTTGCCAAACACTTCGCCGCCTTTGGTGGCAATGTCGTTGGCCTGGTCTGTCATGCCATGCGCCAGTTTGGCGTTCTCGGCATTATTTTTCACATTGGTGGCAATTTCCTCCATGCTGGAGGCGGTTTCTTCCAGCGAGCTGGCTTGCTCTTCGGTGCGCTGTGACAAATCATTATTACCAAGCGAGATTTCTGACGCTGCCGAGTTAATGGTTTCGCCAGCCGCTTTAATGGTCGACAAGATGTTGCTCATGGTGTCGACAATCTCGTTGACGCCTTCACACAGCAGCTTGATTTCGCCTTGCTTATTCGCGGTCGCAATGCGTTGGGTCAAGTCATGTGCCTTGGTCGCTGCGACCACTTCGGCAGTTTCGTGTACCGCTTGTGACATCGCCTGGGCTTCCGCCACTTTGGCGCTAATGTCTGTGGCATATTTCACCACTTTGAATGGTTTGCCTTCGTCATTAAAAATCGGGTTGTAGCTGGCTTGCAGCCAGATTTCCTTGCCGCCTTTACCTACGCGTTTATATTGGCCATCGTCGGCTTCGCCGCGGCCCAGTTGATCCCAAAACTGTTTATATTCCGGGCTGCTTTTATAAGCGGATTCAACGAACATCTGGTGATGCTGGCCAATGATTTCCTGCTTGCTGTAGCCGGTGACAGCAGCAAAGTTATCGTTCACGGCAGTGATCTTGCCTGTGAGGTCAAACTCAATCACGCCCATGACTTTACTGATGGCACTGATTTGGCCTGCAAAATCTGCATTTCTCAGTTTTTCGGCGGTGATATCCGTCGCATATTTCACCACTTTGAATGGCTTGCCTTCGGCATCAAA